>NZ_JBFRNU010000021.1:0-144659 GCF_041471145.1 Vibrio sp. 10N.261.54.A5
AGGTCAGCAAGGTCAGCAAAATGATTCTTCGCAAAGCTCTCAGGATCAACAACAAAGCTCCAGTGGCAAGTCGCAAGATCAAAGCAGTAACCAAGATCAACGCGGTAGCCAAGACCAAAACTCATCTCAAGGCCAACCTGAAAATCACTCTGACTCTGAAAAGTCTAAACAAGACGACAAGCAAGCCACGCAACAAAGTAACAGTGATCAGCCGAAACAGAGTGACCAAGAAGGCGCTACACCTCAAAGTGCTAGCGCACAACAAGCTTCAAAAGAAGATGGTGAGCAAAGTAGTCAGCAAGCTGTAGCACAAACCTCAGATCAACCTCTGTCGCGCGACCCTGACATGCGAAAACTTGAGCAAGTAGAAAGCGCCCGTGACCCGAGCCAACTGCTTAAAGCGCAAATGATTTTACAAGCACGACAAAAAAGTGCTCCTAACAACCAGAACAAAAAGTGGTAACCATGCGATTTTTAAACAAGCCATTTTTATCCGTACTCCTAACATTGTTGTTGGGAGCTTTCTCGTCCTTCTCAGTATTGGCTGCAAACGCCGTGGCGAGCGTTTCACATAACAGTGTCACCAAAGATGAAGTGTTCCTTCTTAGAGTTGCAACCGATGAAAAGGTCTCCTCTGATGCTCTAGATCTAACAGCGCTCCAGCAGGATTTCTATGTTGGCACACCAAACTTTGGGTCGTCGATGCGAATCGTCAATGGCAGCCGTTCGGTATCAAGTGAATGGAACATTAGCCTTGCTCCACTGCGTTTGGGTAAGTTGCAAATCCCGAGTTTTGATATTGAAGGGGCAAAAACCAAGCCTATCACCATCAATGTTGCAATTAACAAAGCCGCTCCAACTCAACATGATATGGCAGAGTTCCAGCTTAATCTCAGCAAGAACTCGCTGTACCCAGAAGAAGTGGCTGAGCTTGATGTAAAACTCATCATCAAAGCTGACCCAAGAAGGCTGCAAGATCCTAAAATAGCGCCACCGAGCTCGCCGGGCTTAGATGTGGAACCTATTGGTGAATCGAAGCAATTTCAAGATGTTCTCAATGGACAAGAGGTGACGGTAGTTCAACAGTCTTTCCGTATCTCTTCACAAAAGGCCGGACAGTTTAAGCTGAATGGACCGAAGCTGAATGGAGCCGTTGTTTACTCAACCAACAACTCCAGTACAACGCGTCTGTTCCAGCTCGACACGCCCGTTGAAATCTTAGATGTAACTGTGAAGGACGTACCAAAAGGCTACCAAGGTGAGTGGTTACCAACATCAAACTTCAAACTGATTCAACAATGGTCAGATAGCCAAGGCAATCAACTGGGAAATAGTAATGGTTTAGAAGGCGACAACCAAACCATTGAAATGGAAGCGGGTGATTCGTTAACTCGTACCATCACGATGACGGCTAGCAACTTAACGCAACACCAGCTGCCAAAACTGAATATCACCTACCCTAATTCGGTACGTGTTTATGAAGAGAAGCCGCAATTTGGCACAACTCAGTCAGGTGATTCTGTCGTTGTTTACAAGCAAGTCTTGATTCCGAAAGAGGCAGGAAACATCTCGCTTCCTGATGTGTCTCAAGCTTGGTTTAACACCGATTTGCAATCAGAACAAACAAGCAAAGCGCAGGGGCTAGAGTTAGCGGTAAAAGCAAGTGATCGCGCAGCGTCAAGCACTCCACCAGTTACTGCTACGCCCGCCCAACAAGTAAGCCCGACGGTTGTTACTGTGGATAGCCCAGGGATCTGGCCTTATCTCACCGCCCTATTTGCAGCTTTGTGGCTAATCAGCTCAGCATTGGCATTCTACTTCTGGTCACGCCGCGGTGTAACGACAAAACCAACACACACTGTTGAACGTCAATCAGATACCGCAGAAGCGCTTATTGAAGCTCTAAGAACGAAAGATGGCGTGATGACCAGAACCTTATTTGAGCAATGGAAATCTGAAAATACAGATCTAAGTGATGAGACGTTACAAACCGTTGAAGCCGAACTCACCAAGCTAAACCAAAGCCTTTATGGTGAAGCCGGTTCACCAGCCCAAACATGGAGCCCTGAGCTGGCAATCAAAACGGTGAAGAAGCCCAAGAGAGTTGCGAGTAAAAAGCATAATAGTTCGCTAGAAAATCTTTAGTCGACGCTGTTCATCAAGAACAGTAAAACACAAAGGCCGTTGATCATCTTGAGATCAACGGCCTTTATTTTAAGAAAGAGAGGCTGTGACTTTTTTACGTTTTAAGGCAGAAACAATTCGATTTCGCCCCGAGTCTTTGGCTTGATACAAGGCTTTATCTGCCTTGCCATACAACAAATCAAAATCGAACTGATGCTGGTCAGACGTTATCGAGGCATAGCCAACGGATGCCGTTAAATATGGGCTGGTACTACTTTCACAATGCAGGATTTTTGCCTCTTCAATGCATTTTCTAATCGACTCTGCACGTTGCTTTGTCTCTGAGTGATTCGTGCCAATCATCAACAACATAAACTCCTCTCCGCCAATCCGGCAGAAGGTTTCTTTATCATTGTGAACATGGGCATTCAGTATCTCACCTACCGTCCTCAGAGCCGCATCCCCTTCAGTATGACCATAGACACTGTTGTACAAACCAAAGTGGTCGAGGTCGACAAGAATCAAGCCAAATGTAATTTCGTTCTGTAAGGCAAAGGCACCTTGATCGTCACCGTTCAAGTCTTCTAGAACCTGCGACAACATACGGCGGTTTCCAAGGCGCGTAAGAGGATCTAGCTTAGAAATGATATCCAATTGCTCATTCGCCAACTCTAGCTCTTGGGTACGCTTACTGACTTCTTGCTCCAATGTTTCATTGAGCTTTTTCAGTTCTTCTTGAGCCATGGTTCTTTGCAGCACCTCAGCAAGGCTCGAAGCAAAGATACGTATTACCTCACGAAGCTGGGAGGTTAAAGGACTGCGAGTTAATAGGTTATCAGCAGCGATAAACGCAATCGGCTCACCCGTATTGGTGGTGAGCATGGTCATTGCCGTCCAACCGACTCCCACAATATTGAAATCGTGATAGATAGGAACTGATTCTTCAAAGGCAACTTGATTAGGGCAAGCACGAGCTGCGGCTACAATGTCACGTTCCACCAGCTCAGAGCGATAATAGGACTCATCGACAATATCGCCTTTGATGTCAGTGCCCCAAGTACCTTGCATGTAACTGCACTTTTTGTCTGTTAGGAAAACAGCCAGTCGATCGATACCTAGATGTTGAATCGCAAAACTAACCGCGGACTTACAGACTTCACTGACGCTATCGCATCGAGACAGCTCAACCATACTCGAGTGCAACATACGTATGTTCTGCTCTTGGCGCTTGCGAATATAGATTTGAGAAAGCAAAGAGCCAAAAGACTCAAGCATCTGCTTTTGATAGTTAGTAATCGGTGAGCGATGAATGTAGTTATCCATGGCGATCCAGCCGACAGGTTTGTCGCCTTCACGCAAGATAAGCATGCCATTCCACCCCTGCCCGACCACCTTACCTTCTGTATACAGGGGCGCATTATCGATGATGACTAGATTAGTATGGTTATCAAACAGCGCTTCAATGTATTCCGCTTCAAGTTGGTGCAAATCGTATTGAGTGTGGTGTTCACTGTTGGTTTTACCCGCTTCGTCAGTGCCATAAGTTCCGCTGAAACAACGCTTTTTCATATCAAGCAACATGAAGATCGCACGATCAAACCCTAACCTGTCTCGCACAGCCTCAACCGATGCTTTATACAAAGCATCGAGTGACTCAGGGTTAGAAAGCTCAAGCGCGACCTGATGAACCAGCTTCATGTTCTCTACAAACAGCTCACGTAACTTTATCTCATCTAAGTATTGAGCTTCACGTGTGTCTCTGTGTTTGATTTCTAGCGCCGCGTTCTTTTCGGCACGAATACATTGCCAACGGGCAGCCGCGAGCTGTAACACATCAAGATCTTGGTCAAAGGTTTGATTAACCTTCTCAGCATTGCAATTTTGAACAATTAAATAAGTTCTGGAGGCAGGTGCGTTGTCGAGCATCATGATAAACGACTCCCCACCAAGCACTTTCATGTGTTCCCACTTGCAGGTGTTGATAGCCATTGGCAAAACCCCGTCTGCGGTATCAAACTGTGAGACCCACGGCCAAAATGTAGAGGGGTAGCTCGCCAATGAGGTTAGGTCGCCATAAGAAAAAAGCGGTAATGCGTCGCTCTCCGGCGTCGGTTCAGCAAATATTCCTATCCCTTTTGGAGTAAGTACCTTAACCAGATAGTCAAAAAGAGACTCAGCCAACAGACGATGGTCGCGTGTCGCAGATATTTGTTTTGCAAAGGCTTTAACAGGCACAGCTTCCTTCCATTGGCGATTAAGAATAAAGCAAAAATACAGAAGGCTTGATATGCAATCAATGTAAGTGAAAATGAGATGTTAAGCGGGTCGCAGTTTCACCTTTAACATTATCACAAGCATGAGAAGGACGACAAAAATGGGATTCTCTGCCCAAAATCACATCGACATTGGGGATTTTTTAGACACATAAAAAAGCCCCACCTATAGTGGGGCAAAACTTCCATCGCTTATAGTTATAGTGATAATTCTGTTGTTCTATTCGATTATCTAACCTGCGTTTCAGTTAGTGTGTAAAGGTATCTAATCGCTTAAATACCACACGTAAATCGTCGATTAACCGAAGTCACCGTTTACGTAACCTTTAGTACGATCATCTTTTGGTTCACTGAAGATAACGCTGGTTTCGTTATGCTCTACAAGCTCTCCCATTAGGAAGAAAGCCGTGCGGTCTGAGATACGACGCGCTTGCTGCATTGAGTGCGTTACGATAACGATAGTGAAGTCTTTCTTCAGATCTTCCATCAATTCTTCAATCTTGTGTGTCGCGATTGGGTCTAGAGCCGATGTTGGTTCATCCATCAGGATTACATCTGGTTCCATTGCAATGGTACGTGCGATACATAGACGCTGTTGTTGACCACCAGACAGACCAAATGCATGCGCTTTAAGACGATCTTTTACTTCGTCCCACAGTGCTGCACTGCGCAGTGAGCTTTCTACTACTTCATCAATGTGCTTCTTGTCTTTGATACCTTGAGCACGCAAGCCGTAAGCCACGTTCTCGTAGATGCTCATTGGAAATGGGTTTGGCTTTTGGAATACCATGCCTACACGAATACGTAGGTCAGCCACATCAATATTGCCGTAGATGTTTGTACCATCCATATCCAGCTTACCTTTGATAGTAACGCCTTCAATTAGGTCATTCATGCGGTTCAAGCAACGTAGTAGCGTTGACTTACCACAACCAGATGGGCCAATCAGTGCCGTAACCTGACGAGTAGGAATTGGCAGGTTGATAGATTTAAGCGCTTGGTTGTCGCCGTAAAACAGGTCTAGGTTCTCAATATCAAATTTGTTCATGTTCGTAATCTCTAAATTCTTAAATTCGTGTCTAACTTGATGCTTTCTTTATCACGGGGGCTCTCTCTATTGTTGAGCCAGCTAATGAGCTTAGTAAGTTGCCGTGTTGAAGCGTCTCGCAATCAGTTTTGTAACCATGTTGATCAAGAGAACCAATACGATTAGGACTGTCGCCGTGCCGTAGGCTTGGTTCCACTCATCGATAGTAAATAGCTCTGTTGTCAGCTTATATAGGTGAACCGTTAGTGTACGGCCAGAATCGAATACCGACTCAGGAACACGTGCCACCATACCTGCTGTTAAGAACACAGGCGCTGATTCACCAATTACACGACCAATACTAAGAATGACCGAAGTTAAGATACCTGGCATTGCGCTTGGTAATATCAAACGCCAGATAGTGTAGATTTTTGAAGCGCCAAGGCCGTATGAGCCTTCACGGTAAGTTTGTGGTACTGCCATCAATGCTTCTTCTGTAGTACGGATAATTACAGGAAGAATCAAGATACTTAGCGTTAGTGCGCCCGACAGAATCGAGAAGCCAAGACCAAGAATCGAAACAAAGAAGGTCATACCGAACAGACCAAAGATGATCGATGGAATACCAGCTAACGACTCAGTACAGAATCGAATCACTTTCACCAATCGGCTACCTACTTTCGCATATTCAGTTAGGTAAATCGCCGTCATGATGCCTAGTGGCGCAGCTACCGCAATCGATGCAATAACCATGTAGATCGTGGCAATGATCATTGGGAAAATACCACGTTCTTCACCAGTACGAGTGTAATCGTCAGTGATGAAGTTCCAATCTACGTATTGCAGACCGTTCGATAGGATGTACCAAATAATCCAGAATAAGAAACCAACGGTTACAGCTGCAGCTGCCCAGATAAAACCTTTTAGGATGTTATCTTTGGTTTGACGTGCTTGTTTTAGTTTTACGCGATCCATATTACTTATCCTCGCCTACTTCGCTTTTTCACGGTTAAGATAAAGTAGAGCACCATTTAACATCATGATGAACACTAGAAGTACAACACCTGTTGCGTACAGTGCGTTAGCGTGAACGCCACTTGCGTAAGACATTTCAATTGCAATGTTTGCTGTTAGCGTACGAGCAGAGTCCAAAATGCCTTCTGGCATTGCTGGCGCGTTACCCATAACCATGATGATTGCCATCGTTTCGCCAAGTGCGCGGCCGATACCCAAAATCACACCAGTCATAATGCCTGAACGTGCAGCAGGAACGAGTAGCTTAAAAATCGTGTAGATTTTCGAAGCACCCAGTGCAAGTGAACCTTCTTTGTATGTACGAGGTACAGCACGAATCGACGTTTCAGAAACCGTGATAACGGTAGGAAGAATCATGATACCCAGAACAATGATACCGGCTAGGATGGTGTTACCCGCTGGTACTTGGAAAATGTTCTGAATCATTGGAACGATAATTACTAGACCGAAGAAGCCGTATACAACCGACGGGATACCCGCTAGAAGCTCAACTGCAGGTCGAATAATATCTGCAAGACGCTTAGGAGCAATCTCAGCAATAAAAATAGCGGTTAGTACACCTACTGGTACACCAACAACTACAGCTCCAAGTGTCGAAACAATCGATGCAACAATCATGGTTGCAACACCGAATAGAGCTGGAGGTAACCAGTCAACACCCAGAACAATGCCAGAAACGCCGGCCTCTTGGAATGCAGGGATACTCTCTGCAACGATAAAGTAAGCGATAACGGCTAGTGATACGATGCCGATTACAGCACTCGATAAGAACAAGCCGTGAAAGATTCTTTCTCTCCAGTCGATGCGCTTCTTAGCACGTAGACTTGGCTTGTTGATTTGAGTCGCTTCAGTATTCATAAGCTTTTCACTATTTGCGATGGTCATATATAAAATCTCAAACTTTGTGGCTCAATAAGAGCTCGAAATAAACAAAGTTGAAAGAAAAGGCTCAGCCTAAAGCAGGCTGAGCAATAATTAAGATTGAGTCAGTTAAGATTAGTTAACTGTGATGTAGCCTTTCTTACCAGCGATAGCTTGAGCTTCATCTGCAACCATCCAATCTAGGAATTGTTGAGTTTCAGCTGTTGGAGCGCCTGCTTTGTAAAGAACTAGGAATGGACGAGCAACTTTGTAAGAACCGTTCTTAACGTTGTCTACAGTCGCAGCAGCGCCGTCGATAGTTAGAGCTTGAACAGATTCGTCAACTGTACCTAGAGAGATAAAGCCGATAGCGTATGGGTTGCTTGCTACAGAAACTTTAAGTGCGCCGTTACCGTTTGCAACTTGTGCACGTTGAGAGATAGCCGATACTTTCTTATCGCCAATCTTCTTCTTAAGCTTCATGATGTCTTCGAATGCACCACGTGTACCTGATGCAGTATCACGAGTGATTGCTACGATTGGCTTGTCAGCACCGCCAACATCTTTCCAGTTAGTGATGTCGCCTTTGTAGATTGAAGTGATTTGCTCAGCAGTAAGAGCAGATACTTCGTTGTTCGGGTTAACAACAACTGCGATACCGTCACGAGCGATAACTAGCTCTTTCAGGTCAGCTGTTTTCTCTTCTTCTTTTAGGTCACGAGAAGAGATGCCAAGGTCAGCACTTCCATTTTTTGCTGCTTTGATGCCTGCAGAAGAACCTGGTGCTTGAATTTCGATGAACACTGGTTCGCCTTTATTCATGTAGGTTTCTGCAAAAACTTCAACCAGTGGAGAAGCACTGTTAGAGCCAACTACAGAGATAGTTTCTTTAGCTGAAGCTGTATTCACTGTTAGAGCGCCTAGTAGTGCGATTGCACCGATAACTGTCTTTTTCATCACAAATTTCCTTTAGTGGCGTTATTGCCGTAATGTTTTGCTTGAACGAGGCCTACTTTAGAATCCGAATGTGACAGTTGTGTTTCACTTAATTGAAGCCTATGTGACAACTACAAATTAATGGCTAATTTCTCTCCTACTCGACTAATTGATAGTCGCGCGCCCATCAGATGCAGTTATTGAATGCAGGTCTCACCATCGTTTTAGCACCAAAAAACTAGATTTCCCTCTCTATTTATATCCAACACTAACCAATATATTTCTCTATTTATCAATCAAGTGGCCCTAAGACGATGGATAAAAAGATGCACCTTTATCGCCATTTCGAACAATAAACAACCATCCATATCAAATACCTATCGCATATAACGAAATCAAAGCCTTTATTGATTGAATTGTCAGTCTCATTAGTTAGAATCGCCAATTAATTCTAATAATAATAATTCTCATCTATTTATTTTATTCAAAAAAGGACATTACATGCGCCAACTTCTCAGTGGCTTATCAATCAAAATACAAATTCTTATACCCGTACTATTTTCCGTCGTTTTACTTTTAGCCGGTGTCATTATCGGTGGTGAAAAGCTAGAAAGTGCATTCAAAGATGTGTCAGTAGCAACCGACCAATTAATCTTACATAAAGAAGAACTCAGCGAAATCGTCGACAACAGCTATGGCATGCGTATCAAAGCGATTTACAGTCTATTCAATGCTGATGACGTAAAAACACTGGTTGAAACACTAAACCACAAACGTGATCAGAATACTCGCCTACTGAATTCATTAGACACAGTGCCAGGCATGCAAGATGAAGTAGCGGCGATGAACAAAGCGATGAATCACTATGTCGACTTTTCTCGCACCACCATGCTTCCTCTATTAAGAGCGAAACACGGCGATACATCACTCTCTTCAGATTTTGAAAACCGCTACCAGATCGCAATCGACCAATACCGACACGCGGGTAATGACATGGTGCAAGCGATCAACACGCTTTCTAAAAAGTTGAATCTGCTTGCGACTCAAGAAGTCGACATCAATGGTCAGCAACACACCAGCACACTCGATACCGCAACCATTGCGCTTCTAGTGATCCTATCTGTAGCTCTAATTATCAGTTGGACGCTGGCTGGCATCATTGTTAAGCCGATCAGCAATATTCAAGCAACCATGCGCGAAGTGGCAAAAGGTAACTTGTTAGTTAAAGCAGAAGAGTATGGCGACAACGAAATCTCACGCCTAGCGCAAGACGTAAACCAGTCTGTTGAACAGCTGCGTGACACGGTAAGCTCGCTGTCTCGAATCAGTATCGAAGTGGCTTCTGCGTCGACAGAGCTAGCGGCTGTAATGACACAGTCCAGCGTTAACTCAGACCAAGAGAAACAAGAAGTAGAACAAGTTGCTTCTGCTGTAAACCAATTAGAAAGCACAGCAGCACACGTTAACGAGAACGCAGTACAAGCCGACTCAGCGTCTAAGCAAGCTGACGAAATGGCGACACACAGCATGAGCTTGTTTAATGAAAGCAACAAAGCTAACGAACAGATGGCGATTCAGCTAAGCGAAGCTGCAAATGTTGTGGGCACGCTAAAAGAGCACTCTGAACAGATTGGTAAAGTGATTGAGGTGATTCAAAGTATCTCTGAACAAACTAACCTGCTTGCGCTTAACGCAGCAATCGAAGCCGCTCGTGCAGGTGAAAGCGGTCGTGGTTTCGCAGTGGTTGCTGATGAAGTTCGAATGCTAGCGGCACGTACACAAGATTCAACCAAAGAGATCCAAACCATCATTGAAGGTTTGCAGGTTCAATCCGGTAACGCGAATGAAAGCATGAGCAGCTCATTATCTATGCTGGAACACAACCAAACTCTTGCAGGTGAAGTAAGCGCGGCGCTTTCAGGCATTGCTAACTCGGTAACGGACATGACTGAGATTAACACTCAGGTTGCCTCTGCCGCCGAAGAGCAAAGCCAAGTAACCTCAGACATCAACCGTAACATCTCAAACATCTACAGCCTAGTAAGCCAAAACGTTACCGGCATTACTCAAGCCGCTGCAGCAAGCCACGAGCTTTCTAACCTAGCAGAACAACAGAAGCAGCAGTTGGATTACTTTAAGGTATAGGCTTCAAGGTACGAAGTTCAAGGCAAACAGATTCAGGCTGTATGCTCTTTAGAACTCGCCGATAAACAAAAAGCCAGCCATCATGGCTGGTTTTTCGCTTTTAGACACTACTGACGAGATTCAGCCGCTCGAATTCTTTCAATCGCTTCTACCCTTCTAAGCTGTTCTGGTAGGAAATGTTCAGTCCTAAGTTGCGCAATCTTCTCTTGTTGTTCGGTTTTTGATAGGAATGAATCTTTCAAGACATCATTTCGTTCTGCGAAGTAGACCTCTAACGAGTCTTCAAAGGCCGCTCTTTGTTTATCAAGTGCTTCAAGTCTCTGGGTTGCTTCTTCACCGACAAGTTCGCTTCTCTTTAAGTATTTACCCTGTTCATCGAGACCTTCAGAGCTAGAGAGCTGTTGGAGTAACACCTGATTCTGGTGACTCGACTGAACATAATCAGGTTGCTCAGATAGATAGGATTCGAGTCTTTGTTGGTATTCTTCATCCTCTAATCCCTCCTGTTTCAGAAGTAACTTTTCTAAGGCGATTTCTCTCATTCTGTTGTCGTGCGTAAACAGAATACTTATCTCGCTCTCACTGAAAAACTGAGCTTGGAGGTCAAGGAGCGCTTGATTGAGTGCACGTAGATCATCAGCGGAAATGGATGTGGTACCGAACTGCACGTCCAACGATGTCAGTGCCGACTTATACTCAAGATATTTGGCAAACAGTGCTTCATCAACCACGGTTGTTGATGCTTGTTCGTGGTGTTTCGCCACGTTGTCTCGAATATCTTCAAGGGTTAATTCTGTATTACCTGACACGAAATATTCCATCATGTCTTTTGCTGATGCGTTATCGATGTCGGTATCTTGCTGAGAGGTGACTTTCAATGAGGAGACGCGTTGTTCGTCGTCAGTATGTGTATCTTGATTATTTAGATATAAAAAGACCGCCGCTGTGCTCATCAGGGCTATCGTGGTTATCGACAAAATGGCGGTCTTTTTCATCATACTTCCCTTGTTTTCTTGTTAAACGGCTTTGCAGACTACAAGCCAGCCAACTTCAATCGATTGGCATGCTGACGATATAGAGTTACAGGATCTGTCTCAAACAAGTGGTGAATTCCCAATAACCCATTAATCTCATCTAGGTGGTTCATTTTGTAATCATCACCAATCACTTTGCCCAAATGCGCGCTGCATGCTCCTACTAAGCCATCATTAGGTTCGTTGAAGGCTAAGCCTAGGATTGTCATCGCTCCGTCGGTAGGATCAAGAAGGTTGGTAAAAGTGGAAGACCCTGTCCATGAATAGTAATAAACGCCGTTACTTGCTTGCCACTCACCATCGCCACACTCAGACGTCGGAACGCCCTCAGGGTAAAACTGGTTGAAGGCTAGCGAGCCTTCTGTGGTCAATGCTTCAAGAGAAGCGAGGCCGTCTTGGTCGAGATCCGTTCCACCAGATAAAAGGTTAATCAGTGTCGTTAATCCACCTGCTAATTTAACCGCGATACCTTCTGTGACAGAGCCTTCAGATACGTTCCCTCGAACGAGATCAGCGACCTTAGAACCTTTATGCACACCGCCAATACTGGTCACTGAAGCAACAAGATCAGGTCGAACTGACGCAACATAACGAGCCGTAGGCCCACCGTGGCTATGACCAACCAGATTCACCTTACTTGCTCCTATTGCAGCTAACAGCGTTTCAACTTGGCTGAGTAACTGTTCACCACGGACCTCTGAACTGTTGGTTGCAGAGACGTGAGCGACATATACGTTCGCGCCATCTTTGGTTAGGGATTCAGGTACGCCATAGAAATAGTCAACGCCCGCTAATGTATCGAAACCAAACAGACCATGTACCAACATAATGGGGTATTTCGTTTCAGTGTATCCGCTGGCTTCTAATGCTGATGCGCTCGTTCCGGCATATACGCCAAAACTGGATAGGCAGGCTATCGTCCAAATTAATATCTTTTTCAATGCTCTTTCCTTAAACAGATTAGACCTCTGATGAGTAAAAGAACCGTAGATGATGATTTTATAAAACAGAAAGTAACGACTTCATATTTGTGATGGCGAACTTGAATTAAACAGGTGCGATGAACATCAGGCAAACAGAATCAGGAGAAAAAAACATAAGCAATTGATTAAATTAACATTTAACTAAGGTTGATGAGATTGTTCTTTCAATATCCCGACTCAAATATCAATTCAACATTCTCAATAAACCAAAATTATTCGACAAATAACCGTTTGGAAACAGGTGTTTTTCAACCAAAACTCGTTGATAACTTGATGCTTATTCCATTAACGACACACCACAACCCTGAATGTATTGACGCTAATTATTGACTTTAGATATAGGTCGTACCAGTTATTTACTTATCCACTTATCCACTTATCAAGCAACAGCGTTTCTGTTTGGCTCATCTAAATATAAAAGAGAATACAGTGATGAAAAATACGGCTTTAATACTCACGTTAGCCCTGCCTTTTGGCGCTTATGCCGCTGAAGACTCAATACCAACACCTGAATCGATTACATCTGCACAAGTACTCAGTGCACAAGGCTCAGAGACCTATTCATATGTTAGATGTTGGTATCGAACCGATGCCTCTCATGACTCCCCAGCCACCGACTGGAAGTGGGCAAAGAAAGAGAATGGTGATTACTACACGATCAACGGATATTGGTGGTCTTCCGTTTCATTCAAAAACATGTTCTACAGCGATGCCCCGCAATCGGAAATTAAACAACGTTGCGAACAGACGCTCGACATCCAACATGACGCCGCTGACATCACCTACTTTGCCGCAGATAATCGCTTCTCTTACAACCACTCAATCTGGACCAACGACAACGCTTTTCAAGCCAGTAGCATCAATCGTATTGTCACCTTTGGTGATAGCCTGTCCGACACTGGTAATCTATTTAATGGGTCTCAATGGGTTTTCCCCAACGCAGATTCGTGGTTTTTAGGGCATTTTTCTAATGGCTTAGTCTGGACAGAATACCTAGCAAAAGCCAAAGACGTCCCTTTGTATAATTGGGCTGTAGGTGGCGCAGCAGGTACCAACCAATACGTGGCATTGACTGGTGTTTATGATCAAGTCACCTCTTATCTGACCTACATGAAAGTCGCCAAAAACTATCGTCCGGAAAACTCACTGTTTACTTTAGAGTTTGGCCTCAATGACTTCATGAATTACAACCGAGAAGTCGCCGATGTAAAGGCTGACTTTAGCAGCGCGCTGATCCGCTTAACAGAATCTGGTGCGAACAATATCCTGCTGTTCACCTTACCCGATGCAACCAAAGCCCCTCAATTCAAATACTCTACCGAACAAGAGATAATAAAAGTTCGTGGCAAGATCTTAGAATTCAACCAGTTCATCAAAGCTCAAGCCGAGTATTACCAAGGTATGGGGAAAAACGTGGTGTTGTTCGATGCAAGTGCGTTGTTCGCCAGCATTACCGATAACCCAGAACAACATGGCTTTCGAAACGCGAGTGATGCTTGTCTTAATATCAATCGAAGCTCAGCCGCGGACTACTTGCGAAGCCACAGCTTAACCAATGACTGTGCCACCTATGGTTCAGACAGTTATGTATTTTGGGGCGTGACACACCCAACTACAGCTACTCATAAATACATTGCCGACCACATCTTGGCGTATTCGTTCTCGACGTTCAATTTCTAACTAAATATCGAAAAGTAATGGCTGAGCCAAGGTCGAGATACAAAAAAACCGCCTAATATTGGCGGTTTTTATTTATGTCAGTTTTACTAGCAAACGCTTTAAAACTGGCTGGTGATTACTCGTCGTCCACTTTTGGTGCGACTTTCTTCTTAGGGATAAACACGGTATCACCCACGGCCACATTTTGGTGGAAGCTCTTATCGCGCTTAACTGGTTTCTTCGGCGTTTTCTTCGCTTGAGTGTTGGTCTTCTTCTTAGCAGGACCGCCTTTAGCAAACGCAGGTTTACGTGGCTTAATGCCTTTGAATTTACCTTTTAGGCCTTCAAGTACAGAGAAGGTCAAATCTTGTTGAAGGTAAAGTTCAACACGCTTGAAGCTGTCCCAGTCTTTTGGACCAACCAAAGAAATCGCATCGCCTTTGTTACCCGCACGGCCAGTACGACCTACACGGTGCACGTACTCTTCCGTATGCTTAGGCATATCAAAGTTGATAACGTGGCTCACGTTTGGAATATCAATACCACGTGAAGCAACATCGGTAGTTACCAAGATCTTGTAAACCGCACGCTCGAACTGGCTCATAATAGCATTACGTTGCGTTTGGTTTAGGTTACCACTCAGTGCTACCGCTTTAAGCTTCTTCTCGTTCAACTTATCTGTTAAACGGTCAGTATCAGCGCGTGTTGCTGTGAAGATCATTACCTGACGGTATTCAGCTTCTTCCAGTACACGGTCTAAAATCGCTTCTTTGTGATCTAGGTGATCACATAAGTAGAATTTCTGTGTGATATCTAAGTGTTGCTCGTTAGAAACACCAACAGAGATACGCTTAGGTGCGTCTAGCATTTCATTTGCAATGCCATTTACTTCGGCGTGATCTAACGTTGCAGAGAACATCAACGTTTGACGACGACGGTGTTTAGCTGCATTGGCAATGCGACGAAGTTCTGGAGCGAAACCCAGATCAAGCATACGGTCCGCTTCATCAAGGATTAGCGTTTCAACACCATCTAGGAACAATGAACGATGTTCTAGGTGGTCAGCAAGACGGCCTGGAGTCGCAACGATAAAACGAGGGTACTTACGCAGTGCTTTAACTTGGTCGTTAAAGTTCTCGCCACCTAAGATAAGCGCCGCTTCATAAGACAGACCACCAAGCATGCTACGCAGTTCGCCGTAAACTTGCTTCGCTAGCTCACGAGTAGGAGCCAAAATTACACCACGAGGATCTTTAGCAGAAAACGCTTTTGTTTTTAATGCTTTATGTATCATTGGCAACACAAACGCCAATGTTTTTCCTGATCCCGTTTTTGATGAAGCCAATAGATCCTTACCAGCAATAGCAACAGGGATCGCTTTTGATTGGATCTCTGTCGCCTTCTTGAAGTCGTAATGTTTTAAGTTCTTCAGTAAGCGGTTATCTAAGCCTAAATCTTTAAAGTGCAAAGGACTCTCCAGTCATGATGGTATTGAATAAAATTAATTTAACGTGACATGATACCGCGAAAGTACTTTATAAGGATAGAGATCACAGTAAATTTATCCCTTTATCTATCTTTAGCTAGAACAACGTATGCATTGCTAGCAAAGGGATAGCTCTCCAAAAACACCTTCAAGTCGTCTCTAAATCCTTCATCTCATAAATGAGACACAACGTGATACTTAGCTAATTAACTCAAAAATTTAGCAATTTCTTTAGTTATTGTTTTTGCAGTTAAAAAATTAGTCGCTACAATCATTAATGAAGCGACTATATGATAAAGAATGTATAGCGCATCTTTTGATGATAAATAAGCAAGGAGTTCTTATGAATAAGACGTTAATCGCAGCTGCAGCATCAGTTTTCATTTTAGCCGGTTGTTCTTCAGAACCAGAAGAAGCTGCAGTGTCAGAAATGGATCAACTAACTAACCAAGTGGCTCAACTTACAAGCGAAGTTGAAGCACTTAAGAGTGACAAAGCAGCCGCAGAAATGAAGGCTCAAGAAGCAGAAGCAGCCGCTATGGCAGCGAAAGAAGAAGCGGATCGTGCTAACGAACGCATCGACAACATCGCTGAGTCTTACACTAAGTAGTTTGAGATCTAATCGCGATTAAGCTGTAGATTAAATAAGTCGCAAAAAGCAGTATATAGACAGCACCACTTCTTATCGGATGTGGTGCTTTTTTTGGGTGACACTAATGCGAGTAAACAAGATAAAACCGCCCCTTGTTGCAGAAGAGGCAATCGAATTAAAACTCAATCACAGGTGGTGCTATCTCTACAGGTACGCCGTTTTGAGCAAAGATAACCGCTTTCGCCTTTGAATTTGGCAGTTCTGCGTCTTCAAGCCACCATTTTAGTTCCACAGGGATCTGTAATGATTTCTTTGAACCATCACTTCGAGTTAATGGCTCGTGCGCTTCTACAAACACACTTCTATCAGGCTCTAATGACACCTTAATCGGCTCATTGATAATGGTGACCTGTTCACCACGGTTCACTTGCTCAAACAGCCACTCAATGTCTTTAGGTTCCATTCGGATACAACCAGAGCTAACTCGTAAACCTATCCCGAAATCTTTGTTTGTACCATGGATCAAATAGTCGCCAGCGCCATAAGCAAGCCTCAAAGCGTACTCTCCCAATGGATTTTCCGGCCCGGCAGGAACCACTCTCGGTAATTCAATGCCCTTTTCAAGATACTCGTTGCGGATTGAATTTGGTGGCGTCCATGTTGGATTCGGTCTTTTTTGGCTTATCTTGGTGATCATCTCGGGAGTATCACGCCCCACTCGACCGATGCCGACAGGGAAAACATGCACCTGATTTTTCTCAGGCTCAAAGTAATACAACCTTAACTCAGCAAGATTGATGACAATCCCCTTTCTTGGGGTGTCAGGCAAAATCAAGCGGCTTGGAATGCTTAACACATAGCCTTCCGCGGGAAGAAAAGGATCCACCCCTTTGTTGGCTGCCATTAAAGAGAGAAAACCAATATCGTATTGCTTGGCAATGATGGCCAAGGTTTCGCCCGCCGCCACTTCATGCTGCTGGATTCTGCCCACAATGCGGCTTTCCGTTGGTGGCAATTCAAAGGTTGCAGCAGACACCCACGATGAAGCTATCCCGCTGGCAAGCAAAGTAGTTCTTACAACAAACGACGCCGCCCTGTGGAGTCGTGTTTTCATTGACTGCAAAGGCGTCGAGTTAACGCAATACGACATACAAATCCTTGGTTTGTCTTTTATCAAAGTTTAGATTATCTCTGATCAAACGTCTCTACAACGTATTGTTGTCTCGAAACTAATAGGCAACAAGTTTATATGTAAGCCTTTTCTTCTCATTCACTTGCAATTTACCCATACAAAATCGATTGCCTTTACGCTTTCAACATATTTGGTTATCAATATTAATAAAACTATAATGGCAGACCTATTTTGTGACTAAAGTCTCATGGAGCCATGTTCTAACTCGCTAATATTGCCTCAACAAAACGAATTCAATTCAACAGAATCGGTAATTGATTAAATCCTGTTCCTATAATTACCGTTTAAACTTTGGAGAACGACCATGGCTACACCTCATATTAATGCTCAAGCTGGTGATTTCGCAGAAACAGTACTTATGCCGGGCGACCCGCTTCGCGCAAAATACATTGCAGAAACATTCCTTGATGACGTGAAGCAAGTTTGTGACGTTCGCAACATGTTTGGCTACACAGGCACTTACAAAGGTAAGAAAGTTTCTGTAATGGGCCACGGTATGGGTATCCCATCATGCTGCATCTACGTACACGAGCTAATCGCTGAGTTCGGCGTGAAAAACGTTATTCGTGTAGGTAGCTGTGGCGCGGTACGTGACGACGTTAAACTAATGGACGTTGTTATCGGCATGGGTGCATCTACTGACTCAAAAGTAAACCGCATTCGTTTCAACAACCACGACTTCGCTGCTATCGCTGATTTCGGTCTTCTAGAAGAAGCAGTAAACCAAGCTCGTGCACAAGAAGTTCCAGTTAAAGTTGGTAACGTATTCTCTGCAGACCTTTTCTACACTCCAGAAGCTGACCTTTTCGAAAAAATGGAAAAGCTAGGCATCCTAGGTGTTGATATGGAAGCGGCTGGTATCTACGGCGTTGCTGCAGACCTTGGTGCTAAAGCACTAACTATCCTAACAGTATCTGACCACATCATCCGTGGTGAAAAACTAAGTTCTGAAGAGCGTCAAAAGTCTTTCAACGACATGATGAAAGTTGCTCTAGAGACAGCAATCAACATCTAACGATTTGATAAAAGATACATTGAAAAGCGTTACCCCGCAGCCAGGCTCGCTTGGCTGCTCAAATAATCCCGAGGGGGAGATCGTGTCTAACGACAAGCTGCCAAAAGATGCGGATGGTTTGCAACTCAACTTTTGTAAAACATTGGCGTGTGACAACTTTGGCTTGAGCGATGCAAAACGGTATGTTTTGCAACACGCGAACCCTAAGCGTCCAGCGATGGTTTGTCGTGAATGTGGAGCTTTCCCCCCCTTACTTAACAATCGTGAAGTGTTAAGCGAACTTCATCGCCTAAGACAACTTCACAGCGACGGGCTCCCTGCTTGTCGTAATGATGATTGCGATAACTTCGGCTTATCGGTTCATACCCATAAACATCTTTATCATGCCTTCGGCTACAGTGGCGACAGGCAGCGTTATCGATGCAAAGACTGCCAAACAACCTTCGTTGATAAATGGTCTGGATCCAATAAAAAACTCCAATTTCAAGAGAACCTCATGGGCTTACTGTTCATGGGCTATTCCGTACGTGAAATCTGCCGAAAATTAGAGATCAACCCAAAGACTTTCTATGATCATGTTGACCATATCGCGAGCCGTTGTCGTCGTAAATTAGCGATGATCGATGCACGATGGGTTAACCATGCGAAAGATTACGAGTTCGCATCTCACTACCAGCGTCTGCAACCACAAAGTAACAACGGTGTGGTGTGGATAGCGACGGGCGAGGCGCATTCTGGCTATATACTTTGCCAACACGTTAACTACTCTCAAAATGAAGAACCATCAGGAAACGTCGACCATAACCCTTATGATGATGTGGCACGATTTGTATCCAAAGAGCACTCTTCAGAAGCAAATCTCGAACTGCCTCAGCCCTCTGACAAACTAAAAGAGCGCATTGAACAGCAGTACCAAGTGATTCTTGCGAGAGGTAACGTTGAGGACCCTATGGGTAACCTCACCACATTTAGTTACCCTTCAAAAGGCGCTCTCATTCGACCGCCTTATACCTCTTATGCTCACTTCTTACATGTGTTGGATATGTGTAACGAAGACAAGCATGTCGCCATCTATATGCCACAAGATCCATTACTAAGATCTGCCGCTTTAAGTGTATGTTTGCCGCGCATTCAGAGTCAAAATATTGACCTCATGTATGTCGAAGAAGATTCAGGCTGGCAAGACGACCAAAGTTTTGAAAAGATCGACATCGTTCACATGAGTTGGTGGCGAGATCGCTGGGCTATTGCCAATCAGGGTGATAACCAGAAAGGTATCTGCTACCTAACCGGTAACAATCCAGAACCAAAACAGTGGTTTAACACAGCCTCAATTCAACAAACTAAGTTCTATCAACAGCGCTTTCAGTTGTTATTTGATAGCTTTATTAATGAGCCCAGACGTAAGCTTCGTCCTGGGGGCATTCTTCCATTGCTCGACATATTTAGAGCTTGGCACAATCTGTGCTACCAAGATAAGCAAGGGCTCACGGCAGCACAACGCTTAGGCGTAGGGGAGCTGCCATTAACTCTAAAGCAACTACTTTCATAGCAACAAAGCCTCTAGGTAATTATTCGGGAACTCATTGATTTTAAAGCGACAACATGAGGTAACACCCATAATTAGAAAAGATCGATGTTCCTTTGACGCTCTACGAAAGATAATTGGTGCTTATCTCAAATTACACTCTTATAATGATTGTGTTATCAATATGTTCGATAATCATGGATGTAAGTCTTGGACAAAAATCAGTACCTTCTTGAAACAGAATTAGAAAAACTCAAAACTCGTGTCGACTCTGAGCCATCGGTGATCCTAGAGATTGCCCAACAGTGCCTAGTCCGATCAGAGCAAGTTCTGTTTGAAGAGGGTGCCATCCAGTCATTAATGTTAATGGCAAGATGTAGCTGGAACCTGATGGATTACCAAAAAGGTTTAAAATACATCAAGGAAGCCTACAAGCGCCAAAGCCGATTAGATACCGACCTTTTTCTCCCTGAAATCCTCCATTTACACGCGCTCCAGTTCTGGGGACAAGCCAAGTACTATTCCGCCCAACAGTTCTGGATCAATGCTTTAGAGCAGTCCGCGTTGGTTGATGAAGTCGAAATTCAAATTGAATGCCTCATTGGCCTTGGCAATATTTGGCGGATGACCCACGAATATAAACTTGCACGTTCTACCCACCAGCTTGCCGTTAAAGTTGCTAACAACAGCCGCATTGGTTGGTTAGAGGGTAAAGCCAGAATACTGCTTGCGTGGGATTACTACCTGCTCAACAACTATGTTGAAATGCTGTCGGTATTGGACGGTGCAGAAGAAGCATTAAAAGACCATAAAGATAACACTTGGCATGCAGAGGTATGGGACTTCCGAGGCCTTGCCCTACTTGGTCTTGAACGCTTAGATGACGCGGAGCGCGCCACGGCCAAAGCGCACAATCTGGCAGTTGAACACAACCTAGTTTGGATGAAGGCGCACTCATACATCAGCCGAGCTAGATTGGAGCTCCTGAGAAAAAGACCAGAACAAGCGGCGGAATTACTGAGGCTCGCAGAACAATCCGCAAACGAGTTCGATAATGGCGAGTTGCTGAGCCAAATCTGTTACCAACAATCCTTGGTGGCGGAAGAAAACCAAGACTTCCAAGCCGCGCTCGTCGCCTTTAAAAAGTACCGTCAATATTCTATCGGCATGCTCAAAGAGCAAACGACACGTGTCGGTTTGGACAAAGCACGCAGTTCAAAACGCCAACTTGAACAGAGAGCACGAAAACTGATTAATCGTATTCGCGGTCAGCACGAGTACGATCCTGAAAAGCACCTCTCTTACGTTGTCTCTGAAACCTTTTGGTGGGAAAAGTTGGTTCTGTTCAAGACAGAGCTTAAACGTTCAAACCACAGCATCATTATGTTCCATCATGTCGATACTGATTACTTAGATGTCTGTACCGAGATTGCTCATGCTTTATGTAACCAGAATGACTTCATCGCAAGGCTAAGTTCTGAACGTGTGGCCCTTATGCTTTCCGAAAAAGGCGAAGCCGCAGAGCAAACCTTCCAAACTCTCAGCACCATGCTTGATATCTATCCATGGCATAGAAAAGGACTAAAGGGTTCGAAACCGACCGTCAGCCTCAATGATATTTTGACGTTCCCGTTCACGCTTGAACAATTAGAAGAAGACGATGCTGAGGTAATAGAATAATGGAAACTCTATTAAGCAAGATCACAGACGCCGGTTTAGACCCTTCATCAGTATCAGGTGAAGAAGCGATCATCTTCTGGAACCACATTCGTCAGCACGTTTCGACAACGCAAACAGAGCAAGCGCACTGCTATATCATTAGCTCTGAATACCGTGCCGAGTTACAACAAAATCAAACCAGTATCGAAGAGTTGAGACGAGCACTCGATCTGCTCCACCTTCCTGCCGATATCGAAGATATTCTGACAGTCAAAACCAGTTTAAGTGACCGCTTAGTTGAAACTGGTGATTACACCTCAGCACTCAATGAATTCGTCAGTTCATCGACTATCGCGGTTGAACACGGTCATATCGATGAGTATGTATTAGCTATTTTAGGCATGGGCAACCTGTGTGATTCCTATGGCGATCACAACAGAGCACTTCGTTACTACCAAAAAATCAGCAGCATAGACCATGCGATAAGCAGTCGCTCACTTCGCCTCAAATTCAAGCTGCATATGGTAGCAAGCCTACTTCTACTCAATCGCATTACAGCAGCCAGCGATTTACTGAATGAGTGCGAAGAACTGAGTATTTTGGTCAGTGACAAGTTGCTCACAGCTCAAATACTGCTTTACCAAGCAAAGGTGCTGCGCGCTAAGAAAAAACACCATGAAGCGCTACGCTGTCTGTCTAAGGTTCAATACCCAGCCAACAGCACTCAAGCAAGCTGGCTTGCAACCATGACTCGTCTAGAGCTCTCACATTGCCTAAGTGCAACCGGCAAGCAAGACTACGCGAGCATGATTTTGTCGAGCACAGACAAACGCGTGAAAGCCTACTCGTCGCCAGTACTTGCAAAACGATTCTACGATTCGCTGAGTGATGTGTGTATGAATCAAGGGCGTTTTCAAGAAGCGCTAAGCTATGAGAAAAAAGGCTACCGAATTGAAACCGATCTGATGAAGCAGATCCCGATCAGTGAACTCGGTGCAAGCCAACTACGCCGCCTGTCCCGTTTTGAATTACAACTTAAACTCATTCTCTCTGAACAAGAGAACAAAGAGCTGAAAGAGACAACGGAACAACACAAGAATGCGGTTGCTCAGCTTCAACAAGACGTATTCACCGATCCATTGACAGGGTTACACAACCGTCGCTGGTTAGATGTGAAATTGAAAGACATGCTGTTGCACGATACCTCTTTCGCACTGATGGTTATTGATATTGACCACTTCAAGTCTATCAATGATGAACTGAGTCACTTAGTGGGCGATAAAGCGATTGTTAGTGTGTCTCAAGAGCTACGTTCATACTTTAAGTTTAGAGGCGCGTCATGTGTCAGATTTGGTGGAGAAGAGTTCCTCGTCATTCTAGAGAACACTGATCTTCCGAAGGCAGAAATGCACTCTGAAAATTATCGAGAGCGCATCTTCCAATTTGGATGGCATGAAATACTTGGGGAGCGTGGTTTGACCGTGAGTATTGGTATCACTTTGCATCGTGACGGAGAGAATACTCAACGCACCTTCTACCGTGCGGATAAAGCGCTATACCGAGCTAAAGCCAACGGCCGTAATCAAGTGTGTACAGAGTAGTGGCATATAGCTCTGTAGCTTAGCCAACTGCTTATTGATAAAAGAACAGAGAAATACCAGCAAGGGCGGCAAGTGTGCCTATGATACTTTGCTTTGACACCTTCTCCCCTTTCAGCGCATAAATCACCAAAATAAAGACCGGGCTGGTCGCTATCAACGTTTGTGCAATCGCAGGGTTAGCATTCTTCAACGCCACTTGTTGAAGCCATAGAGCGAGAAACGTCCCGACAAAGATTGCTCCTAGTAACCACAGTTTATCGAGCTTGGTCATTTCCCATAAATCTCTTTTTATCGATGAATACGGCTTCTTTTCAACGAAAGGGATAATCAGCATCACAGCAAACACGCCAATCGTCAGGCGAATCAAAGCACCTAACAATGGTGGGATATCACCCGCCACTAACGCGTAATGAGAAATAACCACACCAGATGCCTGACAGACACTCGCCACAAGCCCATAACCAATGCCACCCCACTGCGCTTTGTTATTCGATTCACCGCTCGCCGATTTTGATGGCTGGAAGACAACGAAGGTCACCGCTAGTGTTGTAATCACGACACCGAGCCAACTTTGCACTGTCAATACAGCGCCCAGGAACATTAATGCCAGCACACCAGAAAGAGGCGGGGCTAAAGATTCCAGTAACAGCGTCTTATTGGCACCGATTCTTTTCAACGCCGCAAAATAGGCGCTATCTCCAATCGCAATGCCAATCACACCTGAAATTGCCAATATCAGAAAATGGTTGGTACTCAGTTCAAACTCCGGCATCGGAATAAGAGGCATCACCAGCAACATCATCCCTGACGCCACTACACCCTTAACAATGTTCAATTGCATCGCAGAGAAGCGATGACCAAACTGTCCATAAATCCATGTCGCACACGCCCACACAATCGCAGCACCAATAGCCGCCAATTCACCTATATACATCCGTGTTTATCCTTTGTGGTTGTGCACGTCATTTAGAATCGTAGCTGTCATCATTTCAGCTAAAATACCAACCAGAAAGCCGAAATAGCCTCTTCAAACGCGATGAGATTTTATAAGATTCGTCAATGGTTTTGCTCACATTAGAAGCGAACACTCATTATTTATAACTCAGTAAATCATTTTTATAACAATTACTTGGATGATAGCGTACTATATTTATAACTAACATCTAACATTACAAGGATCTGTTATGTTTTTAGACTACTTTGCACTCGGCTTACTCATTTTCGTTGCTCTAGTCATCTTTTACGGCATCATCGTTATTCACGATATCCCTTATGAAATAGCCAAAGAACGTAATCATCCTCACCAAGACGCAATTCACGTCTCAGGCTGGGTTAGCCTATTCACTTTGCACACAATTTGGCCCTTTCTATGGATTTGGGCAACATTATGGCGGAAAGACCGAGGCTGGGGCTTCGAAAAACTCGAAGAAGAGCAGCACGATATTCATCACCGAGTGGATGTTTTAATCGATCAAGTTAGCACCCTTCAAGAAGAGATCGCACAGCTCAAACAAGCAAATACTAAACAAAGCAGCACAAAAAAAGAGTCAAACAACGTTCAAGATCAGGAGGCTAAGTAATGGATTTACTACTGATAATGACCTACGCGGCACTTTGTATCACTATTTTCAAAGTATTTAATATCCCACTAAACAAATGGACAGTGCCTACCGCAGTGCTCGGTGGTGTGGTCATCGTAGGAACATTGATCCTATTAATGAACTACAACCATCCTTTCACACAACTTGGCAACCAAGTTTACTCAACGACTCCAATTGTTTCAGGCGTTAGAGGTAAAGTCATTGAGGTTCCTGTTGAGGCGAATTCTCCTTTAAAGAAAGGAGACATCCTCTTTAAAATTGACCCTATCCCTTTTGAAGCAGAAGTCGCTAAGCTCGAAGCGAAAGTAAAAGAAGCAAGCCAAGGAGCACTTGGGCTTGAATCTCAAGTTGCTGAAGCTGAAGCTGCTAAAATCAAAGCGATTGCAGAAAGAGACAAAGCGCAACGCGAATTTTCTCGTTATAAGCGTGGCTTTGAAAGTGGTGCGTTTACCGAACAACAATTGGATACTCGTAGACAAGCTTATAAGGCATCGGAAGCAGCAGTAAAAGTAGCAGAAGCAAGTCAACAACAAGCTCAGATCGCTCTAAATTCTGAAATTGGTGGCGAGAACACCGCAGTGGCAGGGTTACTTGCAGACTTACGTAAGGCTCAATTCAACCTTGACCAAACGGTCGTGAGAGCACCAACGGATGGATATGTTACACAACTAGCACTGCGTCCAGGCGTAATGGCTGTACCGCTACCTCTTGCTCCTGTCATGACATTTGTCCATACGGAAGAAAAATACTACATCGCAGCATTCAGACAAAACTCATTGCAACGACTGCATCCTGGTTTCGAAGCTGAATTTTTATTCAGAGCACTACCAGGCAAGATTTTCAAAGGACGCATTGATGAAATAATCCCAGCTATTGGTGAGAGTCAAATTCAAGCGCGCGGGACACTTATTGGTACCAATGCACTTCGTACTAATGGACGCGTATTTGCTAAAATGACCATCACTGATGACCTGTCTGACTACCATTTACCTATGGGTACCGCGGTTGAAGTTGCCGTTTATTCTGACAGCTTCACCCACGTTTCAATCATGCGCAAGGTCCTTATTCGCATGAAGAGTTGGCAAAACTATCTATACCTAGACCACTAAACGGTCAAAGGTACGTGACGAACCCGCTTAACACATTGTTAAGACGAATGAAAAAGTCAGACTCGCTCTGGCTTTTTTGTTGCTGGATTAACCGTAAAATTACGCTTTTTACACGATATTTAGGTGTTCAGATGGAATTTTAGACATCTAGACACTTACCTTCCCTTATGGAAAGGTTCTACTGTATAATGCGCGCCTTATTTTTTATATTTGCCCAAAAAACGTTCTCATTGAGACGCATATTAATAATGGCGAATATTTATTCTTTATTTTGCTTTATTTTTCAGAATTCGAGGTTATCTATGAACTTTTCAGCTAAAACAGTGGTCGTTATCGCCATTGGCGCGGCACTGTACGGCATTGGTGGTTTACCTATGTTTGGTGTCCCAGTGTTTGCTAACACGACATTGAAACCAGCAATGGCAGTTCTAGCACTGTTTTCTGTTTTGTTCGGCCCTATTGTTGGCTTCTTAGTTGGCTTTATCGGTCACTGGGTAACGGATCTGTTCGCAGGCTGGGGTGTGTGGTTAACTTGGGTTTTAGGCTCAGGTATCGTAGGCATGGTTATCGGCTTATTCCCGATGTTGACCAAGAACCGCCTTCAGCAAGGTGAGTTGCCTATGAAGGACTTCGCGCTGTTTGTGGTACTTGCCCTTGCCGGTAATGTGGTTGGTTACGGCTGCTCTGCATTCCTAGATACCATCCTTTATGCAGAACCGTTTACTAAAGTCTTCACTCAACTCTCTATCATTGCTGCGGGTAACACCGTTCTGATCGCTGTTGTTGGCTTACTGATCCTAAAATCAGTCGCTAAACGCAACAAACAAAGCCGTAACCTGACTGAGGCATAAGCGATAATGACTATAGCATTTTCGAACTTCTCTTTTAGATATGAGTCGCTGGATAAACCGACGCTAAAAAATATCAATCTAAGGATAGAGAAAGGAGAGAAAATCGTCATTATTGGACCAAGCGGTAGTGGTAAATCTACCCTAGGTCAATGCCTTAACGGTCTGATTCCTCATGCTATCAAAGGTGAGGTGACTGGCTCTCTAGAGATCAACGGTAAGAACATTTCTGATTTTTCTATGCACGACTATACCGAGCAGGTTGGCACAGTATTACAAGATACTGATAGCCAATTTGTCGGTTTGAGTATTGGCGAAGACATCGCATTCGCACTGGAAAATCAGTTAGTGTCGAACATTGATATGTACCCTCTGGTTAAGTCGACAGCAAAAATGGTCGACTTAGCAGATATGCTTGATCGCTCGCCACATGATTTATCCGGCGGCCAGAAACAACGCGTGTCATTAGCGGGCATCTTAGTTGATGACGTTGACATCCTGTTGTTTGATGAACCTTTGGCTAGCCTTGACCCGAAAACGGGTAAAGCGACTATCGAAATCATCGACCAACTGCATAAAGAAACCAACAAGACTATAGTCATCATCGAGCATCGCCTTGAAGATGTACTACATCGCGATATCGATCGAGTGATCTTGATGGAGCGCGGTGAAATTGTCGCGGACATGACACCCGATGAAATCTTAGCTTCTGAACTGCTTGAAACACACGGTATTCGTGAACCACTTTATTTATCTGCTCTGAAGGCAGCGAAAGCACCTTTGACCAGTGAAGATAAGCTATCAAACCTCAAAGCTCTCGATTACAAAAGATTCCGCCCTGCGGTTCAGGCTTGGTTTGCAGAGCGCCCGACTCCAGTTGCCGAGAAGCAGTACCAACCTTTGCTTGAGGTCCACGGCCTGACTTACTCTTACGATGGTGAAAAGAACGCTCTCGAAGATGTCAGCTTTAAGATTGGTAAGGGTGAGTTCGTTTCAATCTTAGGCAAAAACGGTTCAGGCAAATCTACCATCACTAAACTCATCATGGGTGTGATCGATGCCGATTCAGGCTCTTCCTATCTAAATGGTGAAGACCTATCTGAGCTTTCTATCTTTGAAAGAAGCCAGAAAGTCGGTGTCGTGATGCAGAACCCAAATCATATGATCTCGCATCATATGATTTTTGATGAGATTGCTTTTGGTCTTCGTAACCGCAACATTGCAGAAGAGCTGATCACAGAAAAAGTAGAGCATGCTCTTGAGTTGTGTGGGCTGAGTAAGTTCCGCCACTGGCCGATCGAAGCACTGAGCTACGGTCAGAAAAAACGAGTAACCATCGCTTCTATTTTGGTGCTGGAGCCTGAGCTTCTTATCTTGGATGAGCCGACAGCAGGTCAAGACTACCGTAACTACACATCCATGCTGGCATTCATCCAAAAGCTTAATCGTGATTTGGGTATTACCGTTGTGATCATCTCACACGACATGCACCTTGTTCTAGAGTACACCACACGCTCAATTGTCATTGCTGACAGCAAGCTGATTGCCAATGCCGCGATGACGGAAGTATTCAGTCAGCCATCGCTGTTAGAACGCGCAAATCTTTGTACCACCAGCATTTATGAACTCGCGACTATGATGAAAATCGACGACACCAACGCATTCATGCAGTACTTCATCGACTACGAGAGAAGCGCTCAATGAACGTATCAAAAGTAAAATTCGGCATCAATTACATTGATACAAAATCACCGCTTCATGCACTTAACGGCATCACCAAATTTGCGCTCTTCTTAGCTTGGGTAACCGTGGTCTTAACTACGTTCGACCTAAGATTGATTGCACTGCTTATTGTGACTGGTTTATACCTGCTAAAGCTGACCAATGTGCCTGTACGCGTATATAAGCCTCTGTTATTGGGTACGGCGAGTGTATTGAGCCTAAATGCTTTGTTCATGTATCTGCTGGCTCCACAGCAAGGTACTGAGCTCATCGGCAGCAAAACCTTATTGCTGACATTGCCGGGTAACTACTCGTTGAGCCAAGAGACTCTGTTTTACTTGGTTACTGTGACGCTCAAATACATGAGCATGTTCCCGATAGCGTTGATTTTTGTCTTCACAACGCATCCAACGGAGTTTGCTGCGAGCCTCAACCGTATCGGTGTTCCCTACAAGATCGCCTATGCGGTCAGCTTAACACTGCGTTACTTGCCAGAAGTTAAGAAGGACTTCATCAATATCATGCATGCTCAACAGGCTCGTGGTGTAGAGCTCTCAAAGAAAGCGCCTCTAATTACTCGAATCAAAAATGTGGCTAAGGTTCTAGGCCCGCTCATTTTCTCTAGCTTGGACCGAGCAGACGAGATCTCTAACGCAATGACGTTACGAGGTTTTGGCCGACACAAAGCTCGCACTTGGTATAGCTATGCACCTTTGAAACGTATCGACTTTGTTTGTTTAGGTGTCATCGCTTTTATCGTGGTGTTAGCCATTGCGAAACGCATTCTAGAGCCGCAGTTATTTTGGTATCCGTTCTAGTCATCTGAATTAGCATAGATAAACAAAGACTTTAAATAACACACCGCTCAATAGGGCGGTGTTTTTGTTTATGCCAAAATCTGATTGATAATTGAACCAATGACACAATACTGACTATATTTAACGATAAATTGACCAGTTATTTACCCTTGGAGTTTGAGATTTAATTCATAAGCTCTTAATATACTCGTTTACAGAATGTTACAATCAGTAGAGATTTGTAATGGCTCGAATTACTCAAGTACAGAAACTAGAAAATCAAAAAAACTACGATGAGATCGTACTAAACCTTTTTCTGGCTGAAGGACATGAAGCACTAACTTATGCAAGGATTGCTCAAGAGGTTGGCATTAGTTTAACGACGCTTCAGGGCTATTATCCGTCGACCCGCGCTATTCGTTCAGTACTTCACGAACACATGCTATCGATCGTTATAGACAGTCTAGACTTTTCATCGGAAGCGCTTTTTATCCAATCTTGGCAAGCCGCTCTAGATAATGAGCAGTTTCGATACGTGATTAAATTGATGTTTTTCCATGCTTCGCAAATAAAGAACCCTGAGCAATTTAACCTCAGCTCGAACGGCGAATTTCGTGAAAAGATGTTGGACAGTTTAGGCAACGACTCAGTTCGAATCCTTGAAATGGTAGTCGGACGCTCAATGTTCTATCTCACCAACTTCAAGTAACGCTAACCAGCTTACTGAAATAGAAAAAGGGAACCCTAGGGTTCCCTTTTTTAGACTTTCAGAAAAGTGAGCAGCGATGACCTGCTCAACTTATAGACCTAATTTAGCTTGTAAAAAACGGTCGATAACGGCGGCAAACGCAGCTCAATCGATGTGTCTAGCCCTTCGCTCTCTACAGATTCAATCTCAGCAGTCTGCTTCACTTCAAAACCGCTGCCTGCATAGTCGACAGAGTCTGTATTCAACAACAATGCGTATTCACCTTTTGCAGGAACACCTAAGCGGAAATGCTCGTGAGGCACTGGCGTAAAGTTAGACACTATCAATACTCGCTCACCAGATTCACTGATGCGCTCGTGCGCAAGAATGCTCGCTTCAGCAGAGTCCTGTAGACGCCATTCAAAGCCTTTCGGATCAAAATCAAGATCGTGCATTGCAGCTTCAGAGCGGTACAGATTGTTCAGGTCTTTCGTTAAACGCTGAACACCTTGATGACGCTCGTAATCCAGCAAAAACCATTGCAGCTGGTCGTCATGGTTCCATTCAGCCGTCTGACCAAATTCTGCACCCATGAAGTTCAGCTTCTTACCTGGTTGCGCATACATGTAACCCATATAAGCACGTAGGTTTGCCGTTTGCTGCCATTCATCACCAGGCATCTTGTTGTGGATAGAACCTTTACCGTAAACCACCTCATCGTGAGACAGAGACAATACATAATTCTCACTGTGTGCGTAAACCAGTGGGAAGGTAATCGTATCGTGGTGATATTTACGGTTGATTGGGTCTTCTTGAATGTAAGACAAGCTGTCGTGCATCCAACCCATGTTCCACTTAAAGCCAAAGCCTAAGCCGCCCATAAAAGTCGGTGCTGAAACACCAGGGAAAGCCGTTGATTCTTCAGCAATCGTCATCGCATTCGGAAAGTGTTTATACACTTCTTCGTTCATCCACTTAAGGGTTGCGATAGCGTCGTAGTTTTCGTTGCCGCCATCCGCATTCGGGATCCATTGGTCATGGCTACGCGAATAGTCGAGGTACAACATCGAAGCAACCGCATCAACACGGATGCCATCAATGTGGAATTGCTCGAACCAGTACAGTGCATTAGAAACTAAGAAACGACGAACATGCTCTTTGCCTAAATCGTAAATGTACGAGTTCCAATCTTGATGCCAACCACGACGTGGATCTGGATCATGGAATAATGGCGTACCATCGAAGTTTGCTAGGCCGTGATCATCACTTGGGAAGTGAGCAGGAACCCAGTCCAGAACAACGCCAAGACCCGCTTGGTGACATTGATCGACGAAGTATTTGAAATCATCTGGAGAGCCAAAACGGCTAGTCGGTGCAAATAGACCTACAGGCTGATAGCCCCAAGAACCGTAGAATGGATGTTCTGAAACTGGCATTAGTTCAACGTGCGTGTAGCCAAGATCCGTTAGGTATGGGATCAGCTCTGCCGCAAGCTCGCGATAATTTAAGAATTCACCTTCAGCGTTACGCTTCCAAGAACCTGCATGCAATTCATAGAACGAAAGCGCTTCTTTGCGCTTTTGCGTTACCGGGCGATTTTGCCATTGAGTATCTTGCCACTGGTAACGAGCGTGATCGTAAGTTACAGATGAGAACGATGGGTATTGCTCAGAGTAGAAACCCCATGGGTCAGCTTTGTGTGGTAAGCCTTCGCCATTTGGTCCTTTTAATTCAAACTTGTATTGAGCGCCTTCTTCCAGTTCAGGAATGAATAAGCCCCACATACCGTAATCTAGGCGTTGCATTGGGTGGCGGCGACCATCCCAAGCGTTGAAGTTACCCACCAAGCTTGCCGCAGTTGCATGCGGTGCGTACACCAAGAAACGCGTACCTGAAATCGTCTGTCCATCACGCTCTAGCGTAATAAACTGAGCCCCCATGTGATGATACATATCTTTCGGTGTATGAAGATCTTCATAACTCGCATATAGATCGTGGTACTGATACGGATCATCAATGATCTGTTCTACGCCAGCCCAATCAACCGCAAGCTTATAGTGAGTAAAACGTAAGTCTCTCTCTTGCTTAAGAATGAAACCACTTTCACCCTCTCGCGCTAACTCAATACGAGGTTCCTTTCCAACAATCAACTCGACTTTATCTGCCCCAGGAATCCACACACGTAATGCACCTTGCTCAGAAGGTAGGTATGGCCCTAAAAACGCGAATGGGTCTGTGAAACAAGCCTGTGATAGTTGGGTATATATTTGTTTTTGCTTTGAAATCGAACTTAGTTCCAAAACGTTTCTCCCTAACCAAACATCCAAAAAACATAATACAAAAATGCCCGCTATTAGTGCGGGCAATATAACGACGGTTTATTCTACCAGATGAGCATTCATTATTGAGTGACCGAGGTTGTAGTTTCGTACGGCGTAAGCAAAAAACCACCTAATTTCAAGTCACTCACGTCATTACTTACCGGCTTTTTCTCGAACGTCAGTCAGCTTAGAAGCGATACGATTAACGCCTTCGTGAGCAAATATTTCGTCCAAGTTCATTGATAGTTTACGACGCCAGTTAGGGTATTCATCAACCGTGCCAGGAATGTTTACTGGCTTGTCCATCTCTAGCCAATCTTCTAGCTGAACGCTCAGTAGTGTTGAACCACCAGCCGCTACGTGCAGTTGAAGTGCCTCAGCAAGGTAAGAGTCCATCGGTACTTGGCTCGCATCGCGGCCCACACCTTCTGGTAGGAAACCATGCCATGCTACTGAATCTAAGATACCTTGCTTGCACTCTAGGCGGTCATCGAACAAGGTTTCTAATTGTTCTGCATCTGGGTATAAGCCAATCTCTTGGCCCATTTTCAGGTCATCACAGTGCCAGAAGCCACGAAGCGTTGGCATATCGTGAGTACACAGTGCCGCCATCGATTGTGATGCGTAGTGTTTTGGTGAGATGAAACCACCGTCATCTTCTGATGTTTCGAAGAAGAACACTTTGTAAGAGTGCACGCCAGCATCTGCAAGGATGTCGACAATCTCATCCGGTACCGTTCCTAAATCTTCACCGATAACGCTACATTGGTAACGGTGAGATTCAAGCGCCAGAATAGACAGCATATCTTGTACTGGGTAGTAGATGTACGCGCCCTTAGTTGCGTTCTCACCCTTTGGAATCCACCACAAGCGCAGTAGACCTAAAACGTGGTCGATACGCAGTGCACCACAGTGCTTCATGTTCGCACGAAGTAGCTTGATGTAAGCGTCGTAGCTTGTTTCTTGAAGCACTTCTGGGTTTAACGGAGGTAGACCCCAGTTCTGACCCAAAGGACCAAGAATATCAGGTGGAGCACCAATGCTCGCATCCATCACTAGGTTGCCTTCGTCAGCCCAAGTCTCGCTGCCTGAATCTGCAACACCTACCGCTAAGTCACGGTACAGGCCAACAGCCATGCCCTTCTCTTCTGCAAGAGACTGTGCATCGTTGATCTGGCAATCTGCTAGCCATTGCAGGTACATGTACAGATGAACGTTTTCTAAGTTCTCTTTGATGTATTTCTGTGTCGCTGGGCTGTCGAATGTACGGTACTTCTCAGGGAATACCGGCCATCCCCACATGCCAGAATCTTCTGCATGCAGTTCACCATGTAGAGCATCAAACGCCGCTTGATGCATCAGGCTATCGCCACCCTCTTCTACGAAGGCTAAGAACGCTTGTGCACGGTCGCTGTTTTTGTCTAGATGACGAGTCTTAAATTCTGCGAATAGCAGAGGCAAGATGCTCATCTTAAGCTCAGACACTTCGGTGTAGTTTACCCAGTGTGCTTCACGCGCTTTTTGTAGACGCTGTTGGAACTCTGCGTTGCCGACTGTTTGTTGTGCTTCTGCACTTAGTGCAAATTCAGGAACTGAACTCACATCAATGTATAAGATGTTCAACCAGCGACGAGAAGATGGGCTATATGGGCTCGCACCTTCAGGGTTCGCAGGGAACAATGAGTGAATTGGGTTTAGACCAACGAAGTCACCACCACGAGAAGCGATATCCGCAACAAGCTGTTTTAGGTCTCCGAAATCACCAATACCCCAGTTATGCTGAGTTCTTAGGGTATAAAGTTGAACACTGGGTCCCCAAAGCTTTTTGCCTTGCTCGATTGGTGACTGCTTGAAACACGCTTTTGGCGTAATAATCAGTGTCATCTCGTAAGGCTTCTTACGGCGCTTACGGCTCACAATGAGCTTGTGATAACCCCATGCCAAATCACTTGGCAATGCAAACACTAAAGGGCCACCCTCGGCACGCTCGTCACGAATGACTTGAGATTGAAGATAGCCTTCAAGTACCTCTCCTTGCTCGGTTTCTAAGCGCCAGCTGAACTCACTTTCACGAGCACTTACACCTAGATTAAGCGCCACTTCTACTGGCTCACCGTCACGCAAGACAAGAACTGGGTCTAGTACATCTTTTTTGTGTTTTCTTTCTGCTGACTTAAGCAGTGCATCATCGCTGCTTGTATCGTAGCCCAACGAAGCCAATAGAGACGTGATCGTCTCGTCTGATACTTGTGCTTCATCGCCCCACGCACTAACGTAACTGTCGGCAATGTTTGCCATTTCTGCGACTTGTTTTAATACGGTCTGTTCTTTCATCGCTCTCTCCGAAAACGTTCTGACGCTTTCTATTTTGTAGGGTTGTTAATTTAATTTTTACTAATCAATTAGCTTGTGACAATCGGTTTGTAAGCAGCTTGTTTATAAACGAAACCTTTAAGCCTTTCGTTTGCTCACAAGCTAATTGAGCCAAGGCAGAAACTGCCTTGGCTACTTTGGAAGTATTAACGGTTAACCGCTTCAAGTTTCCAGATGTTGTTCACGTAGTCGCGGATAGAGCGGTCTGATGTGAACTTACCAACCAATGCTGTGTTAAGAATTGCTTTCTTAGCCCAACCTGCTTGGTCTTTGTATTGCGTGCCCATGTCTTCGTGCGCTTTCACGTAAGATGCGAAGTCAGCAAGACATAGGTAAGGGTCACCACCGTCTAGCAGGCTATCAAACGTTGCACGTAGAAGGCCTGGTTGACCTGGAGTGAACTCATCGCCAGTCAGTAGGTCTAGAGATGCTTTCAGTAGTGGGTCTGCATTGTAGTAGTCGTATGGGTTGTAGCCTTGAGCTTTCAGAGCTTGAACACCATCAACGTCTAGGCCGAAGATGTAGATGTTTTCATCACCCACTTCTTCACGAATCTCAACGTTTGCACCATCCATCGTACCGATAGTTAGCGCGCCGTTTAGAGCCATCTTCATGTTGCCCGTACCAGATGCTTCTTTACCCGCTAGTGAGATTTGCTGAGAAACGTCTGCTGCAGGGATGATGATTTCAGCCATGCTTACACGGTAGTCAGGAATGAATACCACTTTCAGTTTGTTACCGATGCGAGGGTCGTTGTTGATCTTCTCTGCAATCTTGTTAACCGCGAAGATGATCTCTTTCGCTAGGTGGTAACCCGGTGCTGCTTTCGCTGCGAAGAAACATACGCGTGGCTCACACTCGAAACCAGGTTCGTTAAGAATACGGTGGTACAGAGATAGAATGTGTAGCAAATCTAGGTGCTGACGCTTGTATTCGTGAAGACGTTTGATTTGAACGTCAAAGATAGCGTTAGTATCTAGCTCGATACCCATGTTCTCTTGAACCCAATCAGCTAGGCGCTGTTTGTTTTCTTTCTTAACAGCCATGAATTCTTTTTGGAATTTCGCGTCTGTTGCAAACTTAGCGATGCCTTCTAGCTGCTCAAGTTTTGCTGGCCATTCAGTGCCGATCTTACCCGTGATTAGCGTAGATAGACCTGGGTTACAGAACTTCAACCAACGACGTGGCGTGATGCCGTTCGTTACGTTAGTCAGTTTACCTGGGAAGATTTCGTTGAACTCAGGGAACAAGTCTTTCTTAACCAGTTGTGAGTGAAGCGCAGCTACACCGTTTACTTTGTAAGAACCAATCACACATAGGTTTGCCATGCGAACCATGCGGTGGAAACCTTCTTGGATGATAGAAAGCTTCGCTTGCTTCTCACCGTCACCAGGCCACATCTTGCGAACTTCTTGCATGAAGCGGTGGTTGATTTCAAAAATGATTTCCATGTGACGTGGAAGAAGACGGTTGATCAGTGATTCAGACCAAGTCTCTAGTGCTTCAGGAAGTAGTGTGTGGTTCGTGTATGCGAACGTATGAGCACTGATTTCCCATGCTTGGTCCCAAGATAGACCTTTCTCGTCAATCAAGATGCGCATTAGCTCAGGAATCGCAATCGTTGGGTGCGTATCGTTAAGCTGAATCGTTTCTTGCTTAGGCAGATCTTCTAGAGAGAAACCTGCTGCTTCGTGACGACGTAGAATATCGCGAACAGACGCTGCTGAGTGGAAGTACTGCTGCATTAGGCGCAGAGTCTTGCCTTTCTCGTGGTTATCGTTCGGGTAAAGAACCTTAGTGATGTTACCTGCATCGATTAGCGAGTGTTGCGCTTCGAAGTAATCACCGTTGTTGAAGCTTGCTAGTGAGAATGGTGCAATTGCCTGACATTCCCAAAGACGCAGCGGGTAAACCGTGCTTGACTCGTAACCTACGATTGGTAGATCCCAAGGCATTGCTTTTACTTCCATACCTGGAACCCAAGTACGTACTTCTTTACCGTCGATGAATTCAACGTCTACATGACCGTAAAAACCAATGTGTTGTGCTAGTTCTGGACGAGCTACTTCCCATGGGTAACCTTCAACACCACGCCATGCGTCAGGTGCTTCTTGCTGACGACCGTCTTGGAAAGACTGTTTGAATAGACCGTATTCGTAGTGAAGACCGTAGCCTACTGTTGGGTATTCTTGAGCGGCACAAGAATCCATAAAACAAGCGGCTAGACGACCAAGACCACCATTACCTAGTGATGGGTCGCGCTCTTCTTCTAGAAGATCAGTTAGGTTTTGACCTAGCTCTTCCATTGCATGAGTGATCTGTTCATACAGACCCATGCTGATCAGGTTATTACCGGTTAAACGACCAATCAAAAACTCTAATGAAAGGTAGTTAACGCTCTTCGCGTTCTTAATTTTTTCGTCATTTTCAGTTTCTAACAGATCAAATGTTGTGAGTTCTGCTAGCGCACGCCCCATTGCTAGGTACCATGCGCGGCTATCTGCGTTTTCAATCGTTGTTGCGTAGGTTGCAGATAAATGTTTCTTAACACTCTCTTGGAATGACACTTTATCGAAAGTTTTTTGCTGAGTTGGTTTCATTTCAGAAATCTCGCTTTTAATAGTTCTAATTCATCTGTGACATATCGTGCATGGTCACCATAAACTAAACATCCTCCCGCTAATGCAACTGACTAGGAGTAGATGGGAGGGCGTAGGGGGCGTACCGACTTAGGGTTAGTGATCTGACTCTCATGTTCTGACTGCGAACAAAAACTTGGAGTGACTAAGATCACAAGCTCCCGTTCGATAACTTAACTTCAATTGATGTGACTTTTATTTAACCCATTTAAAGTCATTGCCAAATCTGAGTTTCAGATCACGAAAATAATTTCCAACTCTCATCTTTTGCATTGATTCCCGTGTAGGGATGAACGAAGTCACATTCACAAACCAACCCGCAACGTGAGCAAAGTCTCAAATAAAGGGCGTAGACACCCAAAAACATGCAGGAGTGCAAGGTTTCTGAGGAGGATCGTAGTCGGTAACGTTTGGCTTCACGTAATATGAGTAAAGACTTAAGTAATTAGGCTCATGTCATTGGAGTGCACTCAACGATAGATTGGGATATTCCAGAACATAGCCACGGAATAGGTGTAAAACTTCGATATGTGGATCCCTTCGAAACTGACTCGTCCCGGCCGCTTACATAATGCAATCCTACGACCTAGGGTTCTCGATCTGCTTCACAATGCAGATTGCTATAAGCTTGTGTTGTTCCGCTCTCCAGCGGGCTACGGCAAAACCACCATGGCTGCACAATGGTTGGTAGATAAACCTAATGTGGGTTGGTACAGCATTGATGATAGCGACAATGATGCCTTCCGCTTTATCAACTACCTACTTCAATCACTTAATAAAGCGACTCAAAATGCCTGTCCGAATGCCCAAAAACTGGCAGAAAAGCGACAGTTTTCATCGCTGCATTCTTTATTAAGTGAAGTATTTGCCGAGATGTCGGAATTCCATCACGAGTACTTTCTGGTGTTGGATGACTATCACTTGGTCAACAATGACGACATCCACGAAGCCATGCGCTTCTTCCTCAAACACATGCCCGATAACCTAACGTTGGTTGTCACCAGTCGTGGTACGCCACCACTTGGTACAGCAAACCTGCGCGTTCGTGACTTAATGATCGAATTAGGTAATGACTCGTTGGCGTTTGATACCGAAGAAACCACACGCTTTTTCAACCAACGCGTAGCCGACGGCATTGATGACACCACGGCAGATAGCATTTGTAGTTATGTAGAAGGTTGGCCTTCTGCACTACAACTTATCGCGCTACAAGCACAACACCAAAAACGCACTCTTGCACAGTCCGCAGAGTCATTCTCTCACTTTAACCATGCCCACCTTTGGGATTACTTGGTTGAAGAAGTATTCGATCTACTGGATAAAGAAACCCGACAGTTCTTAATGCAGTGTTCAGTACTTGATCATTTCAATGACGAATTAGTCTGCGCGCTTACACAGCGTGAAGACGCACTGGGTATGATCGAATCACTCAACCGATTTGGCTTATTCATCTACCCGCTTGAAGGCGAGAAAAACTGGTACCGATTCCACAATCTATTTGGTGAATTCCTCGCACATGAGCGCCAAGCTCGAATTCCTCAGCAAGAAGCAGAACTGCATCGAAGTGCTGCAAAAGCTTGGATCAAGCAAAACACACCGCACCAAGCACTACGTCACGCACAGCGCGCTGAAGATCCAGAACTGATCATTCAAATCCTTACTGAGCACGGTTGGCCGATGTTCAACCAAGGTGAGCTGTCGTCACTAGAGATGGCGATCAAGCAACTGACTACCGACCAACTTTACAGTGAGCCAAAGCTTTCGATGTTGCGTGCTTGGCTTGCACAAAGTCAGCACCGTTATGACCAAGTGGGTACTTTGTTGGAAGAGGCTGAGACTCAATATCAAGCTCGAAACATTGAACTCGATACTCAGCAGCAAGGCCAATACAACGCCTTACGCGCACAAGTTGCCATCAACAGCAATGAGCCTGAGAAAGCATTGGAATTGGCTGAGCTTTCGTTGAGTCAGTTGAACACCACCGTTTATCGTAGCCGCATTGTCGCAACCTCGGTTGTAGGCGAAGTGAATCACGTAATGGGTAACCTAAGCCGTGCGCTACCGATGATGCAACAAACAGAAAAACTGGCACGTCAGTATCAGGTTTACCATCAGGCCCTGTGGGCGATTCTGCAACAAAGCGAAATCTTGATTGCTCAAGGTTATGTTCAAGCTGCATTTGAGCTACAAGACAGTGCATTCAAATTGATTGAAGAACATCAGCTGCAATACGTACCTCTGCACGAATTCTTGCTGCGTGTTCGCGCTCAGATCTTCTGGTGTTGGAACCGACTAGATGAAGCGGAAGAGTGTTGCTACAAAGGCTTAGATATCCTTGGTCACCACTCTCCGAGTAAACACCTGCACAGCTATTCTATGTTGGCTCGTATTTCATTGAGCCGTGGTGAGATTGATAAAGCGTCGAAATTTATCGACCAGATTCAGCACCTATTGCGTCAATCGACTTACCACGTAGATTGGACGGCAAATGCTTCTCTTTCTTTGATTCTGTTCTGGCAAGTAAAAGGCGATAAAGAAGCTATCCGTGATTGGCTGAGTGTGGCTGTTCGACCTGAATCGGCAAGTAACCACTTCTGCCAACTTCAGTGGCGAAACATCGTTCGTGCTCACATCATCCTTGAGCAGTATGAAGACGCAGAAGAAGCGCTGACTTTCCTTAAGAGTGAAGCCCAGCGTTCGCACCTGATTACAGACACCAACCGCAACTTGATCGTTGAAGCCGTGTTACGTACACAAATTAACGATGAAGACAGCGCACGAATACTACTCGAAGAAGCGCTTCATATGACTAACCAAACCGGTATGGTCGGTAACTTCTTGGTAGACGGTGGGACTATCGGGCATATCTTGGATAAGTTGAGCAACAAGCCAGGCTTAGGTGATTTAGAACGTCACCGCGCACAACAAATCATGAAAGATATTTCCGCGACCCAACGCAGCCGCTCGGTTCACTTCGATGAAGACTTTGTTGAGAACTTGGTTAATCACCCGAACATTCCTGAGCTTGTGCGTACTAGCCCACTCACCCAGCGTGAATGGCAAGTACTTGGTCTGATCTACTCAGGATTCAGTAATGAGCAGATCGCTCAAGAACTCGATGTAGCGGGTACCACAATCAAGACTCACATCCGTAACCTTTACCAAAAGCTCAACATTGCTAACCGTAAAGAAGCAATCAGCACAGCGGAGAACTTGCTGCAGTTGATGGGGTACTAAAACGGATTCGAGATTCGAGATTAGAGATTCGAGATTCGAGATTCGAGATTCGAGATTCGAGATTCGAGATTCGAGATTCGAGAAAAGTTTAAGCTAGTCACCTATGGTGGCTGGCTTTTTTTCATCTGAAGTTTAGAGCCTAAAAGTGTAGGAACGGGAAATGAAAAAAGACAATCACCAAATGACAAGCAAAAAAATAGCCAACCGCAATAATCGCGATTGGCTCTATATATTTGTGAACAAATCATAAGTTCACTAACAACGTCAGTTGGCTAGGTGACCCTCGGCTTAAGAAGGGTCAATGTATATAATGCAGTTAGCGTGCCAACTTTTATTCGACGTTTTATAAGCCCTGCATCGCATAAAAACCATGAATTTGTCATGCGAATTGCAAAGTGCATTTGCATAATGCAACCAAGATGCAATATCGATAAGAGATCAGTTTCATTGCTGCTCTTAATGACAAATCACTAAGTGGTTGTTATCTAAATGTTAGGCAAATATTCACTTCAACTTATTGCCTTACAATTAATAGAGTAATAAAAGCCCTTCCCCAAAAGCATATTCATACTTTTTTTACACTAAAGTTTGTATACTGCACAAAATCATCCTCAACTCTATGAAGCAATGAACTACTTAAGTACTTTTTTCAAAGGCATGGCTATGGGCGCAGCAGACGTTGTTCCTGGCGTGTCGGGCGGAACCATCGCATTCATCACTGGTATCTACGATACGCTGCTAGAAAGCATTCGCAGAATTAACCCTAGCGTACTTGGCTTATGGAAACGCGAAGGCTTCAAAGCCGCGTTTAATCACATCAATGGTTTCTTCCTAATTTCACTGTTCGCGGGCGTATTCACGAGCATTGCGACATTCGCAAAATTGATTTATTGGTTATTAGTCACCCACCCTGTTCCACTGTGGTCTTTCTTCTTCGGCCTGATCTTGGTCTCGGTTTTCCATATTCTTAAGCAAGTAGAGAAACGCGATATGATTCGCTTCGTGTTTTTGCTGCTTGGCGTTGCTTTCGCTTATAGCATTACCGTGCTTAAACCGCTGCAAATGGAACCAACCAGCATCAACGTATTGATTGCGGGTGCGATTGCTATCTGCGCGATGATTTTACCCGGTATTTCAGGCAGCTTTATTCTGCTCCTGATTGGCATGTATGGCCCCGTGCTTGGCGCCGTTAAATCATTTCAAGTCGATGTACTTGCGCTATTCCTTGCGGGCTGTGTGATCGGACTGCTGACTTTCTCACATGCACTGTCTTGGCTATTGCGTTCATTCCGCGACTTCACATTGGTATTCTTAACCGGTTTGATGATCGGTACGCTGCCTAAGATCTGGCCTTGGAAAGAGACCATCAGCTGGCGCACAAACTCAAAAGGTGAACAAGTTCCTCTGATTCAAGAAAACCTGTCACCGTTTGATTTTGAAGCCGTAACTTCTCAGCCTTCTCAGCTGGTAATGGCTATTGTGATGATGTTTGCTGCGATTGCATTGGTTTTAGGCCTGGAGAAGTTCGCAGAGCGTAACGCTGACTAATCATTCAACGTATTTCTGGAACATGTTCAGAATGGATAGAACTTAGAAATACTAAGCTCACATATCTATTAAACAGACAAAAGCGAAGCCAATGGCTTCGCTTTTTTAGTTCTACCATACGCACAAAATTGCTTTTTGATACAAGCACGTATTGAGTGGTGTGATACCATCGCCGTTCTTATAAAATCAAATGAGAACACGACATGCACTCTGCATTAAAGGTTGCTGCTGTTGGGATCGCTCTCGTGGCAGGCTTTTATGGGCCGCAAGCAATTCAGCAATTTAAATCAGCGATGGAGCACTCAACTGCCGACGTCAGCTTGGATGATTACTGCATGCTTTCAACCACATCGTGTGAGCAGGAATCCATTTCAATGTCGCTTGACCGAGAAACCGCGCAACCTCTTCTACCCACAAAGATAAAGGTAGTTTGGGAAGGTGCTGCATCTGAGACACTGGTGTTATCGCTCACAGGTTTAGAAATGGAAATGGGATCAGCGCGTTTTCAATTAAAGAGCATTGGCAACAATACCTATGAAGGTGATGTGATTTTACCTGTATGTACTTTAGATAAAATGACATGGATCGGTGAACTCACTGATGGTGTCGATACTGTAAACCCTGCAATAAGGATGGCAAGATGAGTAGAAATTGGTCGTTAGCATTGGTTGTCGCTTTTGTACTTGGCTTTGGTGTCAAAAGCTATCTTGATGGGCAAAACGAAGTTCAAGAACAACACGCTGCAAAACAAGAGTTCTCCGCAACGACTCTTTTCGGCAAAGACAACCAACCAACGGAAATCTTTGACCAAACCGATGACAGAATTCGTATCGTTTACTTCGGTTTCACACGCTGCCCAGATGTGTGCCCCACTTCTTTGGCTATGTTGGCCGGAGCACTTAACCAAGTCTCTGATGAAGCAAAAGCCAAGATTCGCCCGATGTTTGTCTCTCTCGACCCTGAGCGTGATGCAGCAGAAGCCTCATACGAATACGCACAATACTTCCACCCAATGATGGAAGGATTAAGTGGTCCTTTGGATGTGACAACCACGCTTGCACACAACTACGGTGTTATTTTCAGAAAGACCAAGCTGGAAGGTTCAGAGTTGGAATACACCCTAGACCACAGCTCATATTTTTATTTTTTAAAGCCCGACGGTACCTTGATTACCAAAGTACCGCACACGTTGACGCCAGCGCCAATTGTTGAGGCTATCAACAAGCTGACGCAGTAAAACGTAAAAACAAAGAACTTACTCAATAAAGTTCAAAAAAAGTCAGGTCCCAGACCAAAAACATAAAAATTAAGGACAACAACATGAAGTTAAAAGCACTTGCTCTAGCAGGCTTATTGCTCACCCCTTTTGCTCAGGCTAGTAGCGATATTATGGTTCATGACGCGTACGCTCGTGCAACCCCGCCTTCAGCAGTGAACAGCGCGGTGTTCACGACTCTGATGAACCACAGCGATAAAGATCGCGCTATTGTTTCTGCAACAACACCTGCAGCAGGTAAAGTAGAACTTCATGATGTAATCATGGATGGCGATGTTATGAAAATGCGCCAAGTTCAAGAGATCACCATCCCTGCAAACGGTGAAGCGGTACTTAAACCTGGTAGCCTACACATCATGTTGTTCGACCTAAAAAGTAGCCTAAAAGAAGGTGAGCAAATCGAGATGACTCTGACTTTCGCTAACGGTGAAACGCAAACCTTCGACGCACCAGTGAAGAAAGTGATGAGCGGCATGAAAAAGATGAACCACGACCATCATTAATCGTATTCACAATTGATAAAATAATTTAAGCCACGATGACTTCTCGCCATCGTGGCTTTTTGTTAAACTGAGCGCGCTTTTTATTCAAAGCCTGAACACATTAATAAACCAAGGAGAATAGAAGATGATTGTAATGAAAACACTAAAACTGGCAGTAAAAGTAACGCGTTAATTTGTTTGGTTAATCAAACTTTAATCTCGAACTACCAACATTAAGCCATCAGCTGGCTACCGCACACTTTTACCCGGTTTACTGTTGATCGTAAGTGATCAATATCTGCATGCCTGTAAAGCATGACTCAAATCCGGGGTCCTATCGATTTTGAATTCGACCCAAGCTCAAACATTTTTGACGTCTCGACGCTTTTTGAACTGACCAACGCTTTTCGATCTCATCGACAACCTGAGATCTTACAAGACGTTAATGCTCTCATAAGACTTTAATGCACTGATAAGACTTTAATGCTCTCACAAGAAAAGAAAGCTCGCACGTCTGGGTAAATAGACATGAATTCACAAAACGCATTTTCTCATCCAATGTCACTTCAACAACTTGGATGGCAACCTGTATTCCAACAACAACTGACACTCGAAGACTATGATCACTCCGTCATTGCTCGTATCGTCGCACATCACCGCAATGGCTATACATTAGCGTCAGAGCAAGGTGAAATTGTTCTACCCATCCACCAAAACCAACCGGCAATGACCGTTGGCGACTGGGTAATATTGAACTCTGAACTGCAATTCGATCGCTTACTAGAACGCCAATCGCTCTTTAGCCGAAAAGCTGCGGGCAGTCGTGTGGCTGAACAATATATTTCAGCCAATATCGACACAGTGTTTATCGTGGTTTCATTGAACAACGACTTTAATCTGAGTCGCATTGAACGCTACCTGGCACTCGCAAATGAAGCACAAGTTGAAGCGGTTATCGTCCTGACGAAGAAAGACTTGTGTGACGACTACGAAGACAAAGTACAACAGGTACAAAGCTTAGACCCGATGCTGATGATCGAAGCGGTCAACAGCCTAGATCAAGACTCAACCCAAGTACTTTCACCTTGGTGTAAAATCGGCAAGACCGTCGCGCTAATGGGCTCTTCTGGTGTGGGTAAGTCGACTTTGGTTAACTCATTGCTAGGTGAAGCATCGCAGGCAACTGGTGGTATTCGTGAAGACGACAGTAAAGGTCGTCATACAACCACATCACGATCACTCCACTTGCTCGCATCAGGTGGCTTGCTTCTCGACACTCCAGGAATGCGAGAGCTACAACTTGCAGACTGCGCTGAAGGCGTGAGTGAAACTTTTTCAGACGTCGAAGAGTTAGCAATGCACTGCCGCTTCTCTGATTGTCATCATGAATCAGAGCCGGGATGCAAGATAAGGGCTGCCATTGAGAGTGGTGAACTGTCTGAAAGACGATTTACTAACTATCAAAAGCTACTGAGAGAGCAAGCAAGAAACGGCGCTTCTCTTGCAGAGCAACGCGCTAACAATAAGCAGCTTTCCAAAATGTACCGAAACGTACAGTCAGAAAGCCGCAATATTAAGAAAGGCTCAGCTTAAGCAGTTGGATATTGACGGTAATCTGAGTTAATCGCTCAACGCTGAGCTGAAACACCGAGCCCCACGTGTCAATCGCGTGGGGCTTTATCTACAAATTCCCTTCCTCATCAACAAGGGATATTAAGATATCGTCTGCTTCCGAAAGTAAAAATTCACCATTTATAATAGTTGGAATTTTTCTTAGCGAGTTAATCATCACGTTAATGATTCTCTTTATCCAGTTCAATATAATTCGCCCTTGAACAATAAAGTTAAAATACGATTAATCGCGTCACTTTTACTATCAGATTGACTGAATATAACGAACATAAAGTATCGAATACCGGACAAGTATAATCACCTTCAGAAGAAAATTTCATTTCAAACCACCTTCCAAGAAGATAGAAAATGCTTCGTCTAACCACCATATTATTAACGCTTCCTCTAGCTGCCTGCTCTACAATAAATACTGACTTCGATAAGCAAACCGATTTCTCAATGTATAAAACCTATGATTTCAGCTCGCCCGGGACTGCGGCAGAAGAGAAGAACAAAATACCGATTAGTATCGACTTAATCAGGATTGAAAGTGCGATCATTAAAGAAATGAGCCGCACAGGGGTTTCGTTTGTAGAGGACGGAGGCGACCTATACGTCCGCTACCAACTTCAGCAAGAATCTGAACTTGTGTCTTCCGGCTCGTCAGTTGGTATTGGCTATGGTTGGAACAATTTCCGTGGGGGAATGTCCACTCCACAAAATTATCACCGACAGACGTACGGACAATTGGTTGTAGAACTGATCGATGATAGAACCAACATCGTTGTATGGACAGCGAATTCAAGCCGAAAATTGACTCGCTCAATGAGTTCTAAGGAACGTGAAGAGCTGATTTACGAGGAGATCGCTGAAATGTTTCAACAGTACCCTTCGTACAAATGATTGAAAACTTCTAGGTGATAACTTCTTCAAATATCGGCCATTGAATGTGCAGATAGAGGAAGCCTAGGCATTAGAGGAAGAAGGCACCAAAGCCACTAATGCAATAGATCAAAGCTGCATCATATTGTTATATACCCTCAACCTTAAAGCTAACGCTGTAACTCACGTCCGAGTGACGAGTTTCACTCCAATCACGTTAGGAGCTCCATTTTCGTCTATATATAGCGAGACGTTTAAGGGGATGCCTAACGTACTCAAATGCTCTTTATGTACCAGACTCGACTCTAAAACAGGATCGTGAAACATAATTGTCAGCGAGGGCAAAAGCGGCTATTCAGCTTGATTAGCAAACCTAGAATATTCAAACGCGATAGCATTTAACAACTGAGGTAAGTCTTTAATATTTTGTTTATTAATTTCGATATAATCATCAACGAAGTGGTCTTTTTCTTCGGCTGCCTTATTAATAGAACAACCTAATAATAGAATACAACTTAGCGCTAAAAGGGTTAGCTTCTGCATTTACAATGCCTTGATTAGTTTTAGGTAAGGGATGAGGATAGAAGTGGTAAAAAGCTCGAAAGGCGCTCAATAAATCGACATTCACTTTTATTGAGCATGAACCTTCTCGTAGTTCCATTTCAATCATATTTACTCAATCATTTAACTGTTATTGCGTCTTATCAATCCAATATTTCACCATTAGCGAAAACTCTTGATACCTATCTTGATAACAAAAATGACCACTGCCTTTGAATACTGTTAACTCAGCATTCGACATACGTTTAGCTAAACGTTCTCCATTATCGACGTAAAGAATTGCATCGTTTTCTCCCCAAAATATCTGAGTGGGTAACTCTATTTTATCGAGCAATGGATCAACCGTTGCTAGACTTTTTGGGTAGTCTTTAAACCATTGCATGACGGCAGGAATTCGATTGCGATAAGAAGCAATATAGTCGGAAATCTCTTCTTGATTGGGGCGATAGTTCGTATAGCAAACCTTGATACAGCCTTGAACTAAAGAGCCAGCCCCTGTCACTTTAAAAACAGTGCGCCAAAACGATGAGTCGACCATTTTTCGGATGGCGCTTGCATTTCACGAAGGATTAATTGCTGGACCATCGCCTATCAATAAACTTTTGACATCATTGTCATATGTGCCCACGTAGTAAACGATCGCGGGCATACCAACGTCAGGCCCCAATAAATGTGGTTCTTGAATATCCAAATGATTTAAGAATTCTTTTAAAAAGTCGCCTTGAGCCTTGAAAGACATGTATTTAATCCCGCCCGCACTGCCGCCGAACCCAGGCATATCGTAAGCATATAGGTTGTAGTGTTCAGCCAACCCACTCCAGATAGGGGCATACGCAAGAATGCTTTGAGGAAAAGGGGAAAGCATCACAAGAGTCGGTTTACCAATCGCTTCAGAATGTGCGTATCGAATATCGACACCATTTATCTTGGTTCGCTTTATTGGCATGGATGGTGTCGTTTCAAATGTTGGGAACATTGGATAGTCGTTTTTTCTTCGCAACTGCTCCAAGCTTTTATATTCAGAAGTCAATAACATCAGTGCCGATGCGTTAATACGATCAAACACGCTAATTTTTTCTATCTTAGGAGTATGTGTCATTAATTAATCTCTATTTAATTCTCTGAAGTTAAAAGACGCTGAAACCATGATTAAAAATTTCCATCCAATTTATTTCTGGTTCTCAAAAATAGTATTGGGGTTTACTCAACTCAGTATTTACAGCTATCAATAATTGTAGTTAACACCATTATTACTAATATTATCGCCACTACTTTACCGATATATTTGATGTTAACTAACATCGTTGGGGTCTGTTAAAACTCGTTAAATTACGTCATTTATGCTATGTTTATGACCTAATTCACAGAGGTTTGGATGGATCAATGACTATCAACACAACTTACTTTATAAGGGTAAATAGCCTGATGAATTTGTATTACAACGTATGTAATCAATATTATTCAGATCCAATCTCCCCACAGACAATTCCCCAATCCGCGTTTAATCACACAATGAACCTGTTGCCCATTTCTGAGGTATTTCAGCTTTATGAAGAACTCGAATGCTATACAAAAAATCCAAACTTTATGCTCGAGGCTGTGCGCCATTTCCGGGTCGAAGACTTGGGCGGATTAGGCCAATGGATGTTCTCTGGTCATGACTTAATGTCGACGATAAGAAAGGTAAATTACGGCATGGGGTGTATTCAATCCGGTGCTTTTTGGGTTGCTGCACCTGCGGGGTCTATCATCAAGTGGACTTACAACAATCAGTATGATGCAGAACACTTAGACGTTCATGACAGTATTAGAGTCGCTGTTTTGATGTCAAAAATATTGAAAAAACACCTTGGGGCAGACTTTGCTCCGATGCGCGTACTACTTTCAGGAGAGCGTGCGGATGAGAAACTATATCAAGATTATTTTGGCTGTGATGTCGCGTGGAATCATCATCAAACAGAGATCTGGTTTCATTCCAGCTTACGCTTGGCAAACCTGGCTGATAATCAAGATACCAAGCAAACCTTTTCGCTGAATTTTGAGGATTTGGACCGATGTTTAGACATGCCCGATCCTAGCGATGACACTAAGTTAGTTTATGAAGCCATCAACTACTCATGTCATTTTGGTTTACCGACACTCGAAAGAGTATCGAACCTGTTGGGCCTATCAATTCAGCAGTTTCAACGTAGATTCCATAAATATGGCCACAACTTTACCGAAATGTGTGGTTTTGTCTTAAGCAACAAAGCGGTCAAAATGCTAAGCCAATCAATACCAGTCGAAGAAGTTGCAAGCAGTTTAGGGTATAACCATCTCGATAGCTTTACGCATATGTTTAAGAAGCATCGAGGCATGACACCCAAGCAATATCTCAAATCATTGGAATAAAATAAAACATCCGCAGAGTGTCTCTACTTGCGGATGAGAAAGGTTGCATCACCTCGCTAGATGGCTTGGATACTGATCTCGACACGGCGATTGCAGGCTCTTCCGTCTTCGGTTGCATTGTCACAAATAGGGTAACGTTCACCAAGGCCGCTGGTACTGATTCGTCCACCTTTCACTTTTTGATTCACTAAGTAAGCTTTTACTGAATCAGCACGTTTCTCAGACAACTGCTGATTAGAAGCATCATTGCCAGTACTGTCGGTATAGCCTTTGATCTGCAAATACGAATCTGGGTACTCGACCAATATTCTCGCAACACCATTCAATGAATTGTATACCGTCGCTTCAAGTAGGTATTCATCAGAGCGAAAACCGATGCCGTTTTCCATCACCAACACTAACTCATTTTCACCAACACGCTTTACTTGAACGCCTGAACCTAGCAACTCCTGACGCAAAGCGTCCTCTTGCTTATCCAGTGTGTAGCCGACTCCTCCACCGATGAGACCGCCAGCCGTTGCCCCAATTAACGCTCTCTTTTTCCGTTCTTTTGAATTATCTCCAGACAGGAGACCAATCGCAGCACCAGACAAAGAACCAATCGCAGCCCCTTTTGTTGTGGAATTCGTTTCCATCTCACCAGTCGTTGCGTCCTGACGTTGAGTCGCCTGACAGCCCACCAAGCTCGTTAATAGCAACAGAGAGATAATAGGTTTAATGCATCTTTTTATTTCAGAAGATATGAACAGCATAAATATATTCCAGTTAAATTTAGACTTTCGATTAAATATTCACTGAATAGCAAACATATTAAAATTACAGACCACGACTGTGGCCCGTAATTTCATTAATAATCTTATTTTGAATAATTCGGAATTAAATAACCGAATTAACTCTGGTTCTAGATCTAGAAAGAGTAGAAGTAGTAAAGCTGCGACTTCATACGTAAAATGATTCCACGTATTACATCAAGAAACGCCATAAGCTCTGTTGGCTTTTCTCCGCTAATCCAAGCTAAACCAACCGAGCCGACTGGTACGCTATAGCCTTCAGGTTCAAAGACTTTCAACCTAACAAAGTGATGTTTGTTTTGTAGGTTCTTGCCTGTCGTAGAGCGAACATTCTGGTCAAAGCCAAGCAAGTTACTTTGCGCTTCGCCGGTTGCTTCAATAATACCTTCAACCTCTGCCGTGAATACTTTCCCTGGATAAACTGGCGTTGTAAATTCAGCCAATTGACCCGGTTTAACATTTCTAATAGCTTGATGATTCACTCTCATCAATACGTATTTCTCGTTGGTGTACATCTGCAATCGTGGAACTCTAGAAACAAGCTGACCTTCACGAAGAATAAAGTTAGTCACAAAGCCATCAGCGGGTGCATAAATCTTGGTGCTATCAAGATCCCATTTTGCTTTATTCACCTTCTGAATTGTTTCGTTAAAGTCTGACTGACGGGATTCAACCGAGAGTTCCGCTTTGGTTATTTGTAGCTTGGCTTTCTCTACATCAGATTTCTTTTTGCTCAGCTGTGACTCAAGCTTGGCCACAGTGTACACAGCAGAATCGGCGACCGTTTGCTGGTTATCAATCATGCTTTCAGTGATCGTATTACGCACGACTCGGTTTTGTTCAAGATAACGCTTCAACGTTCTTTTCTGTAAGTCTCTATTTGACTGAGCAGCTGAAAGCTCACTTTGTGTCATTTCAAAATCATGTAACGCTGCCTGATAGCTGGATTCAGCGATTTTTACTTCTTCAGCCGCAGTGCTAACCGCTACGTTTGCCGAGTCGCGCGAAATCTTCGCTTGTTCATAAGCAATTTGATAAGGCTCGTTTTCAATCTCATAGATTAACTGCCCTTTCTCAATGCGTTGGTTCGGGGTGATATAAATCTGATCGACCTTGCCCGAGACATTGGTTGAGGTTGGGCGAAGCTGAATGTGAGGAGACTGCACCACAGAGCCTCCCGACAAATCCATTGGTGTATAGTTAATTAATCCTACCCACACAAATAACAACCAACCACTCCCTCCTAGATAAGCGAATGCTTTAGTCCCTGTGTTCCAAGGCATGCCAACAAGTCTTAATAAATAGATGAACAAACACCAAACCGCTAAACCTTCTAACATTTAGACATCCTCTGATTGATTAACTTGAGCCGGAGAATTCCATAAATCACGCAGTCGGATAATGGCTTTTTCAAAATCTACAAACGCAATGATAATGGCGAGCACCCACACCCAGTGCCAAATGAAGCCAATCCAAGTGAGCGCGGTAATCAACCCTATCTGATGGTGGTCAGTCTTATGAGCCTTTTGAATAGGGATCTCGTGAAGCTTCCAAAAACCGAACAGGCCAGCCGCTATGGTGCTGATCAGCACGATAGCGGCTGCTATATGTAAAACGGTATCTGCAGAGGTCTCTACATAAGGGATACTGATTAAACTCATTGCTCATACTCTTGTAAATTAAGACCAACACAGGATATATGCCACCCACTTACAACGGAAATTTTAGATAAATTACGTCATATAAAATAACATGATGATATAAATCACCAGATAAGGTGTGCGATATATCAAAGTAGCAAGGTATTAAGTTCAGTAGCCTGACGCTATTAAGGAGAGCTGATGAGATTCACAGCTAACGCTGCTTAAGTAGGTGGGAATGCCGATAGAAAGATTAGATAACGACAAAACATGGCAAGTCATGCACCAACGTAGATTAAGCAAAGTAGGTGATGTCTATGATGTCTGTTGAAGTAGCTTTTTTACCTATACAAGTTTAGGCAGCTATTTCCGAACACAATGTTTTTATCAGTAATGGTTTACACACCATAAATACTAGAACATTAAGCCAATGGAACATTATTCAGCAGACTTACACCTCAACAAAAGCACAAAAATTTAACATTTAGCTCTAAAAACACCACGCAGCGCAAACAATCACCCTAAAAGTAAACTATTCCTAGACACCCTCTTAGATCCCGCTAATATGACCGCCCATTCCACTAGTGTATAGTTGGATTTGGTACAACTTTATAAAAAATACATCACTATAATAAATTAACAATTGCAGGTATTTTATGCAAAATAACAACATGCTCGCCCGCATCGCTCGTGGAAATCTCGTTCTACAGATCCTTGCTGGTATTGTTTTCGGTGTCGTTCTCGCCATGGTTTCTCCTTCAGCAGCTCAAGATGCAGGCCTATTAGGTAGTCTGTTTGTTGGTGCTCTGAAAGCTGTTGCCCCAATTTTAGTATTCATTCTTGTTGCAGCTTCTATCGCAAACCAAAAGAAAGGTCAGCATACTCATATGCGTCCAATCATTGTGCTTTACCTGATTGGTACGTTCTCTGCAGCACTGACTGCTGTAGTACTGAGCTTCATGTTCCCAACCACTTTGACACTGGTTGCTGGCGCTGAAGGTGCTAACCCTCCTCAAGGTATTGCAGAAGTTCTTCATACGCTTCTATTCAAGCTTGTAGATAACCCAGTTAGCGCACTAATGAACGCGAACTACATCGGTATTCTTGCTTGGGCAATCGGTCTTGGTCTTGCACTGCACCACGCATCTGCAACAACCAAAGCGGTTTTCGAAGACCTTAGCCACAGTGTTTCACACATTGTTCGCTTCATTATTCGTCTTGCGCCATTCGGTATCTTCGGCCTTGTTTCGACTACATTCGCAACAACGGGCTTCGATGCACTAGCAAGCTACGGTCAACTGCTAGCGGTTCTACTAAGCTCAATGCTGATCATTGCTCTTGTCGTTAACCCACTGCTTGTCTTTGTAAAGACAAAACAGAACCCATACCCACTTGTACTGCAATGTATTCGTGAATCTGGTGTAACGGCATTCTTCACTCGTTCAAGCGCTGCAAACATCCCAGTGAACATGAACCTTTGTAAGAAGCTAGAGCTAGATGAAGATACTTACTCTGTATCAATCCCTCTAGGCGCAACCATCAACATGGCGGGTGCTGCAATCACCATCACTGTGTTAACGCTTGCAGCTGTACACACAATGGGTATTGAGATTGATATCTTCACTGCGATTCTACTAAGCCTTGTTGCTGCAATTTCAGCATGTGGCGCATCAGGCGTTGCCGGTGGTTCACTGCTACTGATTCCTCTAGCTTGTGGCCTATTCGGTATCTCAAACGATGTAGCGATGCAGGTTGTAGCGGTTGGTTTCATCATTGGTGTGATTCAAGATTCTGCTGAAACAGCGCTTAACAGCTCAACTGACGTAGTGTTCACTGCGGCTGTATGTAAAGCTGAGCAAAACAAAGCTTAACAGCTCTTGGTATTAGGCTTTAGCTCTAAGCTCTAAGCTCTAAGCTCTAAGCTCTAAGCTCTAAGCTCTAAGCTCTAAGCTCTAAAAGCAAATAGCACACAAATAAAAAGGGAAGCATTCGCTTCCCTTTTTTGTTGTCTTGGTTTTCTAGATTACGGTCAGAAGCTATATAGATTTATAGCTTCAGTCATTTTTGTCTAACTCATCAAAGCTAACCAACACGTTTTAGTGGTTGCTTTTCCAGCTTGGATCCACGGCTGCCTGACTGAAGTCTAGAGGGTCACTATTTGGGGTCGCTTGTCTCTCTGTTGATGCTTGCTCGGAATTAGGTTGTTGGCTGTAATCAACATTCGTATCTTGAGCACTCGCCGTTTGAGTATCTAGATGGCTCGCATCTACTTTTAATGCCTCACCTTCTTCATCAGACGCTTCTTTCACTTTCTTAGGGATCGGTATATTGCGCTTGTAGAGCTTATTGAGCGCTTTAATGATTGAATGCTTAGTGATCGCTTCTTGAGTCAACTTAGTCATGATCGGCTTAGTCAGAGCTTGTAAGCCCACGACGGCATCGACACCCAGTTCACCACCAACTTTATCCCGCAAATGCTTCGCTTCTGAGTAGCCAAAATGAGCAGACAAAAATAGCCAGATATAAGCAATCGCGTTGCCGTGTTCACCATGGTCAATCCAAGCTTCGCCAGCTCTAAACATGGCTTCTGCACTGTTCTTTTCTGCGGCAGTTTCAAACCAGTACACCGCTTCGCCGTGATTCGGTTCAACACCAACACCGTTCAAATAGCTCATACCCAGTTTGATCTTGCCGTCTAGGTTGTTTTTTTCAGCGGCCTTTTGGTACCACTCGACAGAGCTTTCAGCCGAGTAATCTGGATTCTCTTTATCTAGACACCAGTCACCGATAAACAGCATCGCTTCGGTATTACCACCAGCCGCAGACTCTTCAATATAGGTATAACCCTTAGGGATGTTCTTATCGGTTCCACGACCAAAGACGAGCGCTTTGCCCATCTCGAATTTCGCCGATACGTCATTGTCTAAAGCAGAGATTGCTAGCTGCCAAAAGTTGGCTTTCTCTCTTAAAATGAGGTCTTCTTTACGCTTCATGCTTAGGCGCACAATGCCGTACATGCCATTGATATTATCGAGTTGCGCCGCTTTGTCGTACCAATACAGAGCTTCCTTTATATTGTTACGTTCAGCTTCTTTTGCCAAATACAGAATCGACGGTACATGACCGGTTTCGGCTTTGAAGTGACGCTCTTTTTGCTCTTGTATGCGCGCTTTTTCAATCGCTTTTCGGTAAGCGACAGCACGAGCCTTACGTTCTTGTTCCAAGCGCTGCTTTCTTAGTGATAAAGAGATCAGCCACACGGCGACAAGTATTAACGAAAGAGCCGTCGCACCAATTGCGATTCCCATTGTACTCATAAAATATTTAACCTAACTCGGCAGATACAAGACTCGACGTTGAGAGTGTGTTCTACCCATAGTGAATGTTATGTTTCGAATTACAGGGAAAAGTGCAGTTACTGGCACGTTCCGCCTTAAAATGAACTTAGTTCAGTATCTCAGGATTACATTGCGATAAGAAGCCTAGGGGTTTCAATCCGTATGCAGTCCATAGACGATGTGATCTTGCTTCAATATAAATAAATGATGAAGGCTGCCTTTCATCAGGAAAGTCCTAAAGCTTGGTGACGAACTTGATGTTTTCCAATCAATAGTTTCGTACAACCTTCATACAGCTTTAGTTCAAATGGCATACAGAAATAGCTCTATGCCTAGGTCAATTGACCGTATATGTAAGCCAACTCGGCAACCGTCTTCGCCGAAAACTTCTTCATCAAACTCGCTCGATGTACTTCCACCGTTCTCATCGCGATACATAATTCATCGGCAATTTTCTGGTTACGTTTGCCATCAATGATCTGCTTTAGTATGTCTATTTCGCGTTCAGTTAACGACGCATACGCTTGGCGATGCACGTTCATGTGTAAGTGCTTTTCAGAAGCCTCTAGCCCTTGTTTGATTGCCTGAGCCAATTCGCTGCCCTTAACCGGTTTTTGGAAGAAGTTCACCGCACCGGCTTGTAGAGCCTCTACCGCCATTGGCACATCGCCGTGGCCCGTCAGATAGATCACCGACAGTGGGCTCTGCGCTTTCACCATCAATTCATGAACTTGTTGCCCTCTCATTTCAGGCATTCGGCTGTCTAACACCACGCACCCCGGCGCACTCAAATCCACTGAGTCTAAAAAACTGGGGCCATCTTCAAAAGCTGACACAGTGAAATCATGCTCTTCTAATAAGAACACCAACGAATCGCGCATCGACTCATCGTCATCAACCACATAGACAGGAAGCCTTTGATGAAGTTCAGACATAACAAGATTCCTTATGAATCATTTGAAAGAGAGAAAGGCAGTGTCACCGCAACATGACATCCATGTGGGGTGAGTGACGTGATCGTCATTTGACCACTGTGATCTTCAATAACATCTTGGCAAATCGCGAGCCCAAGCCCCAAGCCATTTTCTTTGCTGCTCACAAAGGCTTGAGTCACTTCTTGTTCAGTGAAATCTAAGCCCGTTCCGTTATCGATAATCGACAACATTATTTTATCCGGTTGATACTCGGTAATCACTTTAATTGTCGATGGTTCGTTGTTTTTGTTACCAATATCAGACGTAGCGCTTTGTTCGCGATGCATCTGAGCATTACACGCATCAGTCGCATTGTTGATCAAATTTACAAGCACCTGCTGCAATCCGACGGGGTCAACATGTAGCGTGATAGGTTTACCCACGACATAACGTTCAATGGTTATCTTGTGTTTCTGTAATCGAAATTGCAGTAGCTCGATGGTATCTGTAAGAAGAGCTTCTATATCAGTTTGAGATTTATCTGATGAGCGTTTTTTGATCATGTTTCTTAAGCGCTGGATGATCGCATCAGCACGGTCCACTTGCGACTGGATCTTCTCAAATACAGGCTCTATGTCAGTCAGCGGTTTGTTCTTCGAAATCCGCAGTAAACCACCTTCGCTATAATTCCGAATAGCTGCCAAAGGCTGATTAATCTCGTGTGCCAAGCTACTTCCCAGTTCACCAACTACCGCGATTCGTTGTGAGTGCTCTAGCTGTTCACTCTTACTTTTCAGCTTATAAAGCGTCGCTTCTAGTTGCTTTTTGCTGCGACTGAATTTGTATTCTAGCCAGAAGTGGTAAGCATTCAGAGACACGACAAGAATAAAGAACGCCCATGCCCACTGTTGATTGTACTTGAGCCAGATTAACGCTTCTTTCCACCAAGGTTGTTGCAGTGGATGCATGTCGAGTTGTTGATATAGCTTGTCGATCGCCAGCAAGCTTGTCGGTGACGTCCAACCCGATGCATTCGCTGCAATGGCTGGTGCACTGCTCTTTGGCATCGAAAACAGCACCTGACTCATTTGTTTAGCCAGTGCCGAAGAGGCTCGTTCTGTTTTGGCAAACGACCAATTAGAATACAGAGGTGTAGACACTTGGCATCGGAAGCCTTCAGGCGCTTGATTACCGATGATTCGATATTGCCCAGCCACCAGCAAACCTTCACTGATCATGTTCTCAACTAAACAGCTTGGTACGACAGCCGCTTCAATGTGCCCTTCACGTAGTTGATACAAGCTGGCGTCGATCGGGAAACCTAAAAATTGGGTGTTAGAGAAAAAGTGGTTGGGATTAAGCCCTTGTTGCATCACTTGGTAACGCATAGTGAGGTAACCACCAAAAGCATTTTCAGATACTGCCGCAATCGGCTTACCGCTGAGTTGTTCGAGAGAGATATAAGGCGACATTCTTCTCACCACCAAGGCGGAACCAATGCTGCGTGTATTACTAGTGTCTTGAGCTTCAAAGTTATGACTGGTCATGGTCGCCATCCAAGAGAGCGCGTATTGACGTCCTAATCGAACCGCCTGACCGGGGTTGGTGATGACAAAGTCGACCTCAACACCTTTTACCGCATCAGCCATCTCTTCTAAGTTGAAAGGCTTGAGAACAAAGTGTTTGCCGGGAATGCGCTCCGACAACCAATCCATCGTCGGCTGCCAACGCTGCTGCGCGGAAAGCTTGCCTCGAATAGCCAGCACACCGACCTCAATCACCTGTTCCGACTCAACAGTGTTTGATGTTGTAATCTCTTGCTCCGCTTGAGCGGCTAAACAGATTCCTGCAGTTAGACTCAACCAACAAAGGCTAACGATTGATATTAGGTTTCGGACTGTCACTAAAATCTCTTTCTCCACACTGATGGCATGTTCACACTCGAATAACGCATTGACGACACGTTAAATAGAGCCTTTAAACAAAGCATAACAGCTAGATTGGTAAAACCACATTTGTTCTAGATCAACTTTGATCTGGGTATGTGGAAATCCACAATACCCCGTGAACGGTCAAAAACTGACAATGAGCCTAACAGATCGAATACCCATTTATAGGTACCTCTATGGACTCATTGAAAAGACGGTTTCTCAGCCAATTCGGTAAAGTTTCCGCCGGCGCTGCGCTCATTCCCATTGCCGGAATCAACACCGCAGTCGCCAGCACAGCCATTCGCAATAACAACCAGCCTGACCGCAAGGGCGAAGTAGGTAAACGCTACGCCATGGCGATTGATTTGCGTAAGTGCGTTGGCTGTCAGGCATGCACTGTTGGCTGCAGCGTTGAAAACCAAGCACCAATTGGCCAATTCAGAACCACCGTAAAACAGTATGAAGTCTCCCTTGATGATGGTTCGACTGCTCAACAAGACGTGAAATCTTTCATGTTACCTCGTCTGTGTAATCACTGTGACAACGCTCCCTGCATCAAGGTTTGTCCAGTTCAAGCGACCTTCCAACGCGAAGACGGTATTGTCATGGTCGACAACGAACGCTGCGTAGCCTGTGCTTACTGTGTTCAAGCTTGTCCTTACGATGCTCGTTTCATTAATAACGACACCCTTACCGCAGACAAATGTACCTTCTGCGCACACCGCCTCGAAGACGGCTTACTGCCTGCTTGTGTAGAAACCTGTGTCGGTGGCGCGCGTGTCATTGGCGACCTTAAAGATCCAAACAGCGAGATCAACCGTCTGCTCAATGAAAACCAAGACGACATCAAGGTGCTTAAGCCAGAGCAGAATGCCAACCCCCATGTTTTCTATATCGGCATGAACGAGCGATTCGTTAGCCACATTGAAGGCCAACCTGCTATTTATGATCCAGCCGCCATTGATAACTCATCCTCTAGCAAACAAGAATTGGCAATCGAGACACAAGGCAAACAAGGAGAGACAGCATGAATATCACTGAGGTGTTAGTCCCCGCTCAAGAGATCGCTTGGCTACCGTGGGCGGTTCAATATTTCTTCTACATAGGTTCGGCTTACGCGGCCGCTATTCTGTTTTTGATTGCACTGATATTTAAGAACTCAACCAGCCACCAATTTCGTTCTGCCCTTGTGCTTGTGATGGCAATCGGTGCGATTGTTGGGCCATTAGCGCTTACTGGTGATTTGCATCAACCCGGACGTGCGTGGCATTTCTATGCTCATATTACGCCTTGGTCATGGATGTCATTGGGCTCTTTGTTTCTACCTTTATTTTCTGGTCTGGCTGTCACGACGGCTTGGGTTTACCTGCGTGACGACATCGCACAGCTTAAACAAAGTGAAAACCCATTTCTAAAACGTTTGTCTTGGCTGACGCTAGGTAAATGGCAAATATCATCAAAGCTGATGATTGCACTCGCTGCTGTGACGGCTATTTCGGGCCTAAGCATCGCGCTTTATACAGGCGCAGAGATTGCGATTTTGGCGAGCCGACCGCTTTGGCATCAACCGGCTTCTCCACTACTTTGGTTCACTACCGCATTCTTTGCTGCAACGGGTTTAACGCTGTTGATTTGGGCTCTTCTGCCTTCAAGCAAGCCAAGCTTAAAACCAACAGACCTAGCTCTGATACAAAGAACCATTACCTTAACGGGTGGCCTTGCCATCATTCTCACGTCGATTTGGGCATCTAACCATGGTCACTTCAGCCTGTATGAGAATGACGCTTGGGGCATCAATTTAGGCATCATGACCACCAGCATTTTGCTGTGCATGATCTTGGTTCTACCACTGCAACGCCTATCGCAAAGTAAGCTAGGAATTATCTGTGTAGCACTTGCGACCATGATTTCAGCATGGGCGGTACGCTGGGTCACCATGATGGAAGTTCAAACCATTCCACGTTTTGATGTAGGCCCATTCCCTTATGAACTGCCGATGGGGAGCGCTGGGCTACTTGGCATTATTAGTATGTGCGGCCTTTGGTTAGCGCTTGCGCTGTTCGCTTCTGAAATCGTGTCTACTGGATCGTCAAGAACAACTGGCTCTGCACAAAAGACAGAATCTAAGCCAAACCCAAACACACCGTCACCACTTAACCGCTCACATAGCTTGTAGTCTGAGGAATCATCATGGATAACAAACGTCGTCAATTTTTGAAAACAGGCCTTGCTGCCGGTGGTGTTGGAGCTTTTGCTGCAGGTTATGCGACAACCACAAAGCACATGGTTCACGGTGCTATCGATGGCACCGCGGGCAAGAAAACCAATCACATCCATCACGGTAACTCGCTCGCGACGGAATACAGTGTCGATGAGCAAGGTAAGATTTCGCCGAATCCAAACCAACGCGTTGCACCATCAATGTGTTTTGGCTGCTGGACATTGTGTGGCTTACGTGTGCGTATCGATAATCGCAATGACGAGATTTTGCGCATCTCAGGCAACCCTTACCACCCGCTATCAAGCGACCAACAGATCCCGTTCAAAACGCCTGTAAAAGACGCCTACATTGGTTTGTCTGGTGAATCAGGTATCAATAACCGCTCGACAGCCTGCGCCCGCGGTAACGGCATGTTAGAGATTCAAAACAGCCCATACCGAATCACTCAACCACTCAAACGCGTTGGTAAGCGTGGTGAAGGCAAGTGGGAGCCAATCAGCTACGAACAACTAATCTCTGAGATCACCGAGGGTGGTGACTTATTTGGTGAAGGTGAAGTTGAAGGCTTACGATCGATTCGCGACATCGAAACGCCACTTGATCCGAACAACCCTGAATACGGACCAAAAGCCAACCAACTGCTTGTAACCAATGCTGGTAATGAAGGCCGTGACGACATCTTGAAGCGCTTTGCATTTAACAGCTACGGTACTCGCAACTTTGGTCACCACGGTTCTTACTGTGGCTACGCGTTCCGCGCAGGTTCAGGTGCGATCATGAATGATCTAGACAAATTCTCGCACTTAAAGCCCGACTTCAACAACGCGGAATTCATTCTTTTCATCGGTATGTCTCCAGCTCAAGCGGGTAACCCGTTTAAGCGCCAAGCAAGACAGCTGGCTGAAGCTCGTACCAACGGAAAACTGAGCTATACCATAGTGACACCAAGCCTTCCGGCAGGATCGTCAAGCCTTGCGGCGGGCGATCGCAATAACTGGCTACCGATCAAACCGGGCACCGATTCAGCATTAGTTCTTGGCATGATCCAATGGATCATCGAAAACCAACGCTACAATCACGACTTCTTGTCTCGCCCAAGTGCGCAAGCGATGCAAAAAGCAGGCACCACCCACTGGTGCAATGCATCTCACCTCGTGATCAGTGACGAGTCGCACCCACAAAATGGGCGTATGCTTCGTGCATCGGATATAGGGTTGCTAGAAACAGGCGAACCGATGTCTGACGATGACGGATTTATCGCCCTAGATGTGACAACGTCACTATTAGCATCACATATTCAGGTGAATGAAGCGGCTCTGTTCGTCGATCAAGACGTAGAAGTTGATGGTCAGACTGTTCGTGTTAAGTCTTCTCTACAAAGATTGAAGGAAGAAGCCTTCAAATATGACCTTGCATACTACAGTGAGCAGTGTGAAATCCCACAGGATCAAATTATTGCGCTAGCGAAACGCTTTACCAGTTACGGGACTAAAGCAGTCGTGGATACTCACGGTGGCAACATGCACACCAACGGCTTCTACAACTCGTTCTCTATTCTGATGCTGAACGCGCTGATCGGTAACATCAACGCGAAAGGCGGTGCGATGGCGAAAGCGGGCGGCTACCCGACTTCGGTTGCTGGGCCTCGTTACGACTTTACTAAGTTTAAAGGTAAGACTAAGCCTCAAGGTGTGTTCTTGTCCCGCAGCAAGTTCCCGTATCAAAAAACCAGCGAATACAAACGTCGCGTTGCCGCAGGTGAATCACCTTACCCGACACGCGCTCCGTGGTACCCAATCTCAGCACCGCTTTTAACCGAGCACTTATCAGCTGCGATTGATGGCTACCCTTACCGAGCAAAAGCATGGATTAACCACATGGCGAACCCACTTTATGGTGTTCCGGGTTTAGACAACTTGCTGGGTGAAAAACTTAAAGATCCCAAACAGCTTGGCTTGATCGTGTCTATCGATGCCTTCATCAATGAAACGACCGCCTTATCGGATTACCTAGTGCCAGACACAGTGACCTACGAAAGCTGGGGCATGGCAACACCTTGGCATGGCGTCGCGACTAAAGCGATAACCGCTCGTTGGCCGATTGTTGAGCCTAAAACTTCCCGCACTCAAGACGGACGTGCCATCAACCTAGAGAACTTCTTTATTGATGTGGCAAAAACACTGGGCTTAGGTGGCTTCGGCGACAACGTAATCAAAGACAATCAAGGCAACTGGCACGGTATTCATAGCGCTGAAGATTTCTACCTGCGCTCGGCTGCTAACTTGGCGTTCGTAAAAGGTGGTGTGCCGAATGTAGACGCTGAAGATATCGTTTGGTCTGGTCTAGAGCGCCTAGTGCCTGTGATGAACAAAACGCTTAAGCCAGAAGAGATGCTCAAAGTGGCGTATATCTTTGCGCGTGGCGGTCGTTTTGAAGACGCAACCAATGCCTACACCAATGAAACTATGAAGTACAAATGGACCAAACCTTTGGCTATCTGGAATGAAAAGCTGGGTACCTCTCGCAACACCATCAGTGGCGAACAGTACATGGGTTGCCCGACATGGTATCCACAAAAACTGGCAGACGGCACGCCTTTGGCTAAACAGTTCCCAGCAACAGAGTGGCCATTTACGCTAACTAACTTCAAGTCCAATATTCACAGTGCGGTATCGAATTTGTCACCACGCTTAGAATCCATCAAGGGGGTAAATCCGGTTTACATCCACCCGCAAGACGCCTCTTTTGCGGGTATCAAAACCGGTGACGTGTTTGCCATTGAAACACCGAGCTCAACCACACATGCTTTGGCGATGGTGATTGATGGCATCAAACCGGGAACATTAGGCTTTGAACACGGCTTTGGTCATAAAGAACTCGGCGAGCGTGCACACTGGATTGGTGACACACAACAACCGGTGAAAATGAAGTCGAACGATGGCGTTAACATCAATGATATAGGCTTGATTGACCCGACGAGAGAAGGCAAAGGCGTCATGTTAGATTGGGTTGTAGGAGCAGCAGCCAGACAAGCGCTTCCGGCTAAGATCTACAAGGTCTAGCTTAAACTCAGCAAGCTATAACTTAATCACTGATCAAAACTCTTCCTTATCTGATTTGCAGATGAGAACACAACAGGGCAACTTCGTCATTCGAGGTTACCCTGTTTTTTCGTCCCCTTGATCTAGAAAAGCACCCTATTTGGATAAAACATCCAATCTACATAAAGCATCCGCTCTAGATAGAGTAATCAACCCAAAGCCATTAGGTAATCTTCATTTCACCACAACTTTTTTAGCCCGCATCCATAAAGCAGCTATGCTTATACAATCGGTGCCATAAAAGAGCCTTAACAAGCAGTTATACCGAGGCGAACATGGCAGTTCCCTTGCATTTCATAAACGGCAGTTGGATCAACCTATAGAAGTTCACATCAATACCATTATGGTGATTGAGGTTATTAATGTGAGACTCACCTCAAGTTCCAAGTGAATTAATGTGGAAATCCACAATAGCGCGAACAACCAATTATGTCGAAAATGCATGCATTACAACCAATAGCGACGCCTCATGACTAAGCTGACAATTAAAACTCAAACTCTAACGCTTTGCATCGCTGCTCTAGGAAGCCTTTCTTTATCCGCTTTTGCACAAGCAGCACCTAATCCAATGCCAGAAGCCGCAGAAACTTGTAGCGGCTGCCATCAAGCCGACGGTAAAGGCATGCCCAACATTGCCCCTATGCTTGCAGGGCTCAATGCTGACTATCTAGAACATCAACTGGTTCTGTTCTCAAGTGGTGAGCGTCAAAGCGCGATCATGAAGGGAATGGCTGACGGTGTATCTGATCCCGCAGTTCGTCGTGAGGTCGCAGAATACTTTGCATCACTACCTTCATACGAATTTACCGATTTAGAGCAGCGCGGCTCACAGGCTGATATCGATAACCCCTATCGTAAACTTGTATTCCAAGGCGATTGGGATAGAAACATTCCAGCCTGTGCAACCTGTCATGGGCCAAGCGGTATGGGCGTAGACAAATTCCCGCGCCTAGCAAGCCAGCATGCCGACTACATTCAGACTCAGCTCAATGCTTGGAAAAACGGCACTCGTAAGGGTGATGATTTAAACATGATGGGCAATATCGCCGGCAAGTTGACCGACGATGAGATCAAAAACCTCTCTTACTATTTCGCATCTTTCCGATACTAAAGGGCTCGCATGAAAACATTACTTCTAATTACCGCAACCCTTGCCTCTGGAATCGCTTATGCCGAAGGTGAGTTGCCCGATCGCCAAACCGAACTGCCCGCCGTTGAAAAACCACAAGATAATAAATATCTGGTGCCACGCGACTTGGTAGATATTCCTGATGGGGAATTTGGTGACAAAGTAAAACTGGGCTATTCCCTGTTTGTCGACTCACAACAGATGCGTGGTACGTTCGTCGGCAATGAACAAAACTGTGTCAACTGCCACATGCAAGCGGGCATGAAGCCTAACGCTGCCCCTCTTTGGGGTGCGTACATGGCCTACCCTGCGTATCGTTCTAAGAATGACAAGGTAAACAGCTACGCAGAACGTATCCAAGGTTGCTTCACCTACTCAATGAATGGTCTGCCACCGGCTGAGGGTTCAAAAGAGATGGTCGCACTAACGGCGTATTCATACTGGCTGGCGATGGGCGGCATCTTAGACAAGAACGGCATGCAAGATACACCCGTTCCTGAGATTAGCGATGCCGACTTACAAGTCGGTGGTAAAGCGGAAAGCTTCCCTCTCCCTGAAGAGCTGTTAAGCAAATACCCAATCGATGGCCGCAGTAAGTTGGCAGGGCGTGGCTATCCTAAGATTGATAATCCTGAACAAGAGCCATCGATAGCGCGTGGTGAAAAGGTTTACCAAACCAACTGCCAAACCTGTCATGGTCAAAATGGTGAAGGTATTAAAGGGGCTGACGGACGTTCATACTTTCCACCATTGTGGGGCGAAAACGCGTATAACTGGGGCGCGGGTATGCACCGGGTGAACACCGCTGCCTATTTCATCTATGAAAACATGCCGCTTGGAAAGAGCCAGCAACTTTCGATTCAAGATGCATGGGATGTGGCTGCATTTGTGAATAGTCATGAACGCCCACAAGATCCTCGATACAAGGGTGATGTTGCTAGCAATGCTAAGCGCTACCACAATCACCAAGGTTACTATGGCAAAGAAGTCGACGGTCATGTTCTGGGTTCAAAAGCGTACCCAAGTGGCAAGGAAGCGATTCACGAGCACTAATCTCGAATCAAGAAACACTCTTTTCAAGAGCAAGAGACAGTTTTTTCGATAACAAAAACCGCTCACGCCAACTATAGCTAAGCTTTACATTGTAAATCAGTTATAGCCGGAAGAATAAAAAGGAGCCAGATCGTGTGACGAACTGGCTCCTTTTTTAGTTTGAACTATTAGAAACTCAACTAACCTTGCTGCATCTTCTCCCAAATGGTCGGAGAGCCAATATAGTCTTGAACCGTAGTGATGAATTCTTTGACTAGCTTGGTCTGCTTACGGTGCGGATACACAGCATAGATTGCGGTATCAATCGTCGAAATCGGGTAATCAGGAAGTAAAGTGACTAAGCCGAGCTCTTTCATTGAGGCATACAGGTTTGATTGATCAAGGAAGCCATATCCTAAGCCATCTTTCACACAAGACACCATAGTACGAACATCACTCACCTTATAGTTGCCACGAATCGTTAGGCTTTGAAAAGTGTCGCCATGCGGCTCTTCACTGATACGGAGATGATCAACCGTCATATCGCCATTGGTATAAATCACAGCAGGTAGCGCGAGCAAATCTTGTGGCGTTTTCGGTTCCCCGTGCTGCTTCACAAAATCGTTTGACGCGACCAACATGAAGTTACTGTCTGCAATCTTCTTCGCAATCAAATTCGATTCAACAAGCTTACTGAAGCGAAACGCGATATCAAACTGCCCTGCAATGATGTTGGCGATCTTATCGTCTAAGGAAAGTACGATCTGAACATCCGGGTACTTTCTCATGAACTGAGTGATGATAGGTTGCAGATATTGCTGCCCAAAATAGATCGGTGAAGTAATTCGTAGCACACCTTTGGGTTCAGACTGGTATGAGTCTGCAATGCCTTGTATCTGATTGATGGTGTCTTTCAGCACATAGGTTTGTGCGAGAATATCTTCCCCTGCCGACGTCAACGAAAACGAGCGTGTAGAGCGGTTCAGCAGCTGAACACCTAAATCTTGCTCAAGCTTTTTGATCTGTTTAGAGAGCGATGAGTTGTCCATGTCATGCAAAGTTGCCGCTTTGGTAAACGACCCTTGTTGAACCACATCTAAGAACAATAACAACTGATTGGTATTTGGCACTGCGCCTCTCCTGAAATAAAAACTCGACTAGCGTTCGTCTTTGGGGGTGTCCATCACAACCATAGTCGTAATAGATTGCACCTGAGCACATTCCCCAAGCACATCGGCATGAAACTTCTTATAGCCCGGTAGATCTTTGGTTTCTACCCTTAGCAAGTACTCGTTAGCACCGGTAATGTTGTGGCACTCCACTACCTCTTTTTCCATACTGACGTGTTGTTCAAACTCCAGCTGAGCCGCTTTGCTGTGGCTTGATAAACCAATCGAAACATAAGCAATAAAACCGACCCCCATCAGCCCATTATCCAGAACCGCACGGTAACCTTGAATTATTCCTTTACGCTCAAGATCCTGGACGCGTCTTAAGGTCGCAGAAGCCGACAAACCAATTCGTTCTGACAGCTCAATGTTGGAGATTCTGCCGTCCAATTTAAGCTCTTGCAATATCCTTTCGTCAAATCTATCCATAACTACTTATTATTGTGCATTTAGTGATAATAGAGGAAATAAAAGCACATAATTGCCTCACTTTCCACCTACTATGTTTCTCAACACGTGAAAGTCATGACCGGTCAGTCACTTCGTTCATTTTTTGCTGGAGAACCATAATGCCTTTAGAACAACTTAGCGCACTTGCCTTGTTTGCGTTTGTCTCGACCTTCACACCAGGTCCAAATAACATCATGCTCATGACATCAGGAGCAAATGTTGGCTTTGCCCGCACTATTCCGCACATGCTTGGCATTGCTCTAGGGTTTGCTGCCATGTTGCTGCTGGTTGGTTTCGGCTTGATGGGCGTTTTCAACGCATACCCAGTGACGCACCAAATATTGAAATACCTAAGCCTTGCTTACCTCGTGTACCTTGCAATCAAGATAGCATTGAGCGGCAAAGCCAAAAGCACCGAGGCTTATAAACCAATGACCTTCATCGGCGCGGCAAGTTTTCAGTGGGTGAACCCGAAAGGTTGGTCGATGGCGCTGACGGCGATTTCAGTCTATAGCAGCGGCAGTTCATGGTGGGAGCTTGCGATCATCGCAGGTATCTTCACGCTAGCCAACTTGCCATCCGTGACCTTCTGGACAGCGGCAGGCAAGCAACTGCAACACTGGTTAACAACACCCATCCGCATCAAAAGCTTCAACTACGGTATGGCAGGTTTGCTGTTAGCCTCAACGATTCCGATGTTGTAACCAGATAGCTTCCCTATGATGGTTAGTAAGTAATTACTAGCCATCAATTTCATTACAAGTATCCAATAACCTCGCTAAGCCAACGCCCAAATATCGACTGCCCGCTCGGTGTTAACGTCCACGCAAACGCCACTACATTAATTACCATTGTCAGCCAATAGATAGATCTGAACGGCTGCTTTTGCGTTTTATGACGCAGCTTATCTTGAGCGATCAACGCCCCTAGCCAACCACCAGCAACTGAAAAGATGTGCAAGGTTTTCTCTGGCACACGCCAATTGCCATTGATCGCTGCTCGCTTGTCCTTCGAGTACACAAAAAACGTCACCACACCGATAGCCAAATACCACACCAACAGCGCTTTAGAACTTTCTGCAAACAACACAGATACCGCCACCAACACCAGATAAGTGATGGCGATTTGAATAGATGAAGACAACATCAACTCCTTTTGGGTAACAGCTCACATACTGTAGCAATTACGCCCTGTAGATTTTGATAACGATGAGTAAGGCATATTGTAATTCGGTTAGCCTGCAAAGAATAAACAAGCCCATTCATCCCTACATAACATGATGGAAGTTAAAGGAATTATAAATATGTACAACCAAAAGTACGCCATCTACCAAGTTTTTACGCGTTTATTTGGTAATAAGAACACCCAACATGTTCCATGGGGCACAATCGAACAAAATGGCGTCGGTAAGTTCAGTGATTTTACCGATAAAGCGCTGTCTGAAATCCGCAAACTCGGTATGACTCATATTTGGTATACCGGAGTGCCACATCACGCCATCATCAATGATTACAAACACATAGGGATTTCAGACGATCACCCAAGCGTAGTGAAGGGCCGCGCAGGCTCCCCTTATGCAGTTAAAGATTACTACTCCGTCAATCCGGACCTCGCCAATAATCCTGACCATCGGTTAGAAGAGTTTGAGGCATTGATAAAAAGAAGTCACGACAATGGTTTAAAAGTGATTATCGATATCGTACCGAATCACGTTGCGCGTCATTATAAAGGCTTAAACAACCCAGAAGGTGTCAGTGACTTCGGCGCTCAAGATGACACAACGCTGGAATACCACAAAGACAATAACTTCTACTATATTCCCAACAGCACCTTTGAATTGCCAGACATAGAGCCCGCCTTTACGCCGCTAGGTGGTGAACAGCACCCTAGCCTAAGCTCCCCGTTTATAGAGACGCCCGCCAAATGGACGGGCAATGGATCACGCTTAGCTAAACCTAATTTCGACGATTGGTATGAAACCGTAAAGATTAATTACGGTGTGCGCCCTGACGGTTCAAAAGATTTCCCTAAGCTACCCAAAGGCTATGTACAGCGTGACCACCTAGACCATTACCACTTCTGGGAAGGCGTGGATGTGCCAGACTCTTGGATTAAATTCCGAGACATCGCCTTGTTCTGGTTAGACAAAGGCATTGATGGATTCCGTTACGACATGGCTGAAATGGTGCCAGTTGAGTTTTGGAGCTACCTCAACTCATCAATAAAGATGAAAAACCACGATGCCTTTCTGATGGCAGAGGTGTATCAGCCGGACTTGTACCGTGAATACATTCACTTAGGCAAGATGGACTACCTTTATGACAAGGTAGATCTGTACGACGGCCTCAAAGCCATCATGCAAGGCAAGGCTTCCACGGCTATCATCCCCAAAATCCAACATCAAATGATGGATATTGAACATCACATGCTGCACTTCTTGGATAACCATGATGAACAACGCATCGCGTCTCCTGAATTTGTAGGTGACCCAAATATAGCGAAGCCTGCAATGCTAGTCAGCGCGTTATTGAGTAGTTCTCCAACCATGATCTACTTTGGGCAAGAAGTCGGCGAACCGGGCGCGGAGAATGCAGGCTTTGGACAGCCCTCACGAACTTCCATATTTGACTACATCGGAGTCCCACAACACCAAAAGTGGATGAACCACGGCGCATTCGATGGCGGGCTATTAGACGAAAACGAAAAGCAGCTGCGTCACTTCTATCAAAAGGTAATGAACTTTTCGCTAGAGCACTCATCGATAACAGGTGATTACCAAGACTTACACCAGTGCTGTAACTTAAGTGATTCAGTCTACGCATTTCTGCGCTCTGACCACCAAGAGCTAACCATTGTTGCAGCTAATTTCAGCCAACATACCACTGAAAATATTCACTTAAAGATTCCAAGTGATGTAATCCAAAAACTCAAATTAGTTGATGGTCGTTACATACTCAATGAATATATTGAAGGCATAGCGCAACAAGTGCTCGACATTGAGAACAGTGTTAGCAGTTTTAATATTGAATTGAAACCGCTGGCGTCTTTAGCTTGGGTGTTATCCTTAAATGGATGATATACCTATCAATATAAATTACCGAACAGCTCGCTTTTAGCTAATTGATAAATAACTTAATTTCCACATTAAATTAACACTCTCTCAATTCGATATATTACTCACAATAATAAGGATGAGCTCTCATCCTTATTAACTACGCCTAGCCTCTACGCCTTACATTATTGATACTATGCAAATGAGTCATTGATCCAATTAATTTAACAATAACCAAATACAAAGCGTGATATTGACACTAGGTTTCCTATATTTACGAATTTAAAATAACTTTATACATTGCCATCACAAATAGTTGACCTTGGTTAAAGCTAGGATATTCATCTTCATAAAAAGTGAAATATGGATATCAAAACGTGAACAACATAAATATTAATAAAATTATCTCTCTACGAAATACCTTCAACAATACCAAAAAGAAGAGCTTCAAACGCTCTACATTGGCCAAAGCAATGTTACCGCTCTTCACCGCTACTTTGATCGCGGGTTGTGGTAGTGATAATGATAGCGACAACGGTACAGCCCCTGGCAACAGTGGTTTATACCCTGCAGCTGAAAACGAAGTCGTTATTTACTACAAACGCGATGTTGCCGCTGCCAGCTCATCTGGCTCAACTTACGACGGTTGGGGGCTGCACCTTTGGAATGGTGAAGGCTGTACCAGCACAGATTTAGTCGGCATGGGATTAAGTGAAACCGGAACCGACTGGAACAGCCCTTACGAATATGATGGTATCAGCGATACTTACGGTGCCTATTATGTGTTGAAAGTTGACCCAGATGCCTCTGACCCACACAAATGCATGAACTTCATCTTGCACAATGGTGATGAGAAAGCATTTGGCAGTGCCAATTCTAAAGTCGAGTTAACTAAGCTTGGCGATTCACAAGGCGTATTTGGTTTCCATGGCAGCAGCGAGTTGTACTACGACCCTATTTCAGAGCGACCAGTCAATATTGATGGTCAAAAAGCACACTGGCTAGATGCAACCACAATTGGTTGGGAAGCGGCTAGCAATGCAGACTCTGTGAAGCTTTTCTATGCACTAGACAACAGCATCACAATGAACGATGACAAAGAGATTGTCGGTGGAACTGCAATTGAACTAAGCAAAGACGGAGAACTATCTTCTGAATTGAAAGAGCGTTTCCGACACCTTGCAAGCTTACCTGCCCTAGCTATCGATGTTGACGACAGCACACTTCGCACTATTTTAAAATCTCAGATAATTTTTGTTGCCTACAATGCCAATGGCGATGTTATCTCTTCAACTGAGGTTCAAAAACCTGGTGTGCTTGATGCGGTATTTGCTAGCGAAGATGCTGGTAATGCAATGGCTGAAGAACTAGGCGCAATTGTTGAAGGCAGTGCGGCGACCTTCAAGCTTTGGGCACCAACCGCGCAAGATGTAGAACTCGTTCTATACAGTGAAGATCTGCTAAGTTCACAAGTAATCCCGATGACGGAAAACACTGAGACAGGCATTTGGGCGACTGATGCCGTGTCTAATGCAGTGAACAGTTATTACCGTTACCAAGTGAAGGTTTATCACCCAACCACAGGCAATATCGAAACTCGCCTTGTGACAGACCCATACTCTCTCAGTTTGTCAAAGAACTCAGCATACTCTCAAGTGATTGACCTGAATGATTCAACCTTGAAACCAGCGAACTGGGACAACTACCAACGACCAACCGTAGAGAAAGACGAAGACCACGTACTTTACGAATCACACCTACGTGACTTTAGTTTCAGCGATAAGCTCGGCACAGCTAGCCTAAATGGCAAGTACCTCGCTCTTACAGAAGCCGATCGTGAGTCGGTCAAACACCTACAAGCTCTCCAAGAAGCAGGTTTAACTACGCTGCATATCTTACCAGCATTTGATATCGCTACCGTCGATGAAGATGCCGCGAGCCGTGTTGATATCACCGACACCGTAGGAAAACTGTGTGATGTAAAACCGACAGCTACCTTATGTGGAAGCGAAGACGAAAACAAAGTCATCGAAGACGTACTCGATGGTTATGACCCTTCAACGGGTGACGCACAAGCATTAATGAATGACCTTCGTATGCTTGATAGCTTCAACTGGGGCTACGACCCATTCCATTACACAGTTCCTGAGGGAAGTTACGCGACCGATCCTAATGGTTCTCAGCGTATTCTCGAATTCCGTCAGATGGTCAAAGCTACGCACGACATGGATCTTAAGCTGATCATGGACGTGGTATACAACCACACCAATGCGTCTGGTGTGAACGATAAGTCGGTACTGGATAAGATTGTCCCTGGGTACTACCACCGTCTTAACGTCAACACTGGTGGCGTAGAAAACTCGACTTGTTGTGACAACACTGCGACCGAAAACCTGATGATGGGTAAATTGATGGTCGACTCACTTAAGGTGTGGGCTGACGACTACAAAGTGGATGGTTTCCGTTTTGACTTGATGGGCCACCAGCCAAAAGATGTAATGGTCGAAGCATTGGAAGAAGTGCGCAAAATCGACCCGAATACTCTGTTCTACGGGGAAGGCTGGGACTTTGGTGAAGTCGCCAACAACGCCCGCTTCGATCAAGCGAACCAAATCAACATGGCAGGTACAGAAATCGGTACCTTCTCAGACCGTTTGCGTGACGCCGTTCGTGGTGGTAGCCCATTCGATGGTGGTGTCGACTCAGAAGGGAACCACCCACTTCGCTTTAACCAAGGCTTTGGTAACGCAGCGATTGCCAACGAAGAAACCAAAGTTGATCAAGATTCGATCAATGGTCGTTTACATAACCAAGACCTTGTTCGTTTAGGTATGGCAGGTAACCTCGCAGAATACGTACTGATTGATTACAAAGGCGATACCAAACTGGGTAAAAACGTTGATTACAACGGCGCGCCAGCTGGTTACACCAAGATGCCTTCCGAGAACATCTCTTACGTTTCCAAACACGATAACCAAACACTTTGGGATAACAACGCTTACAAGATCGCCACTGGTACTAGCTCTGCAGAGCGTGCGCGTATGCAGTCTGTATCGCTTTCTACCGTGATGCTAGGCCAAGGCATACCATTCATCCATATGGGTTCTGAACTGCTACGATCTAAGTCTATGCAGCGCGATTCTTACGATTCTGGTGACTGGTACAACCGCGTCATGTTTGATGGGACGGACAACAACTGGAATGTTGGCTTACCTCGTGAAGATAAAGATGGTGCAAACTGGGATCTGATCAAAACTATCATTGCTGACAGCGCGGCTAAACCAGACGCAGACGACATTGAGTTAACTAAGCAGCAATTCCTAGAGCTATTAAAGATCCGTAGCTCAAGCGAACTGTTCCGCTTAGATACAGCTGACGAAGTTATGAAGCGTGTCGACTTCCGTAACGTTGGCGAAGATCAAGTCGAAGGCCTGATTGTCATGTCGATCGATGATGGCGTGTCTGCGGGCGAAGACCTTGACCCTGCCAATGATGCGATTGTCGCAGTTGTAAACTCAACGAATGAATCTCAATCGTTCAAAATCACGGGAGCAACCGGCTTTACACTTCACACCGTTCAACAGAGCTCTGAAGATGACATTGTAAAAGGTGCAAGCTTCGCCGCTGAAACCTTCACAGTCCCTGCACTAACCACCGCTGTATTTGTACAAGCTCAAGGCGATGCACAAGGTGCTGGTTTGCCGGTTGATAACTCAGGCAAGGATGTATCTAGCATTCCGCCATACGGCCAAACAACCGTCTACGTTAAAGGTGACATGAATGGATGGGGCGCAACGGATGATTGGGCAATGAGCTTTGTCGCTAATGGTGTTTATTCTGTGACAGGCAACTTGGAAGCGGGTAACTATGGCTTCAAGTTTGCTGATGCTGATTGGGTATCACCTAACTTTGGTTGTGATTCCGTTGAACTTGCTGATGGATCAATCGACCTAGGTACTGATGGTAACTGCCAACTAAGCGTAACAGAAGCTGGTAGCTATACATTCACTCTGAATGCGATTCACGAGCTGGATGACGACGTAGATGGCCCAGTTGTTTCAGTAACCAAGAACTAAGTCTTAAAGCTTGGAATTCTAATAAAAAGATAATAAAACCAGTGCAAGCTAGCCTTTGGGAGACGTCAGTCTCCCTTTTTTACAACTATTGAACCCAGCAGATTTAAGCAAATAATAAACAACTGCATCGCCCATTAAAATTCGGGGCATTTCCAACCATACTTTATAGCCCCTACATTCGATTACATGGCTGAAAACTTAGAACTAAAGGGAAAGGATATTCCTTAGAACCGTTAAAACCAAATCTTAACGATATATCATAGTAGGAATGCCGCTCTCCCTTAAGTGAACAGAATTAATCCTGGCAGCCTTTTTTGAAGGGTTACGCCCTACAATTACGATTAAAATACATTCAATTCTCGATGTAATATTCTATCAACAGCAAAACACCGCAGTTGTTTGCGGTGTCGTTAAATTTTGATTAGGAAAACTTCCATGAACCGTAAACATATCATCAAAACCATCCAAATGGGCATCGTGACTACAGCATTGATGGGCGGGATGGCTTTGGCTAATACCACTGATCTTGTAGAATCTACCGACGCTGCTCGCGCCCTGGCACATACTCCTAGCACTGCAACAACGCAACAAATACAAGCTGAAAATGCCGCGCACAAACAGGCACTGCAAACACTTGAAAGCAACGGTAATGTTGATCAATATATGGAAACGGATAAAGCAGGGGAAACGACTACTGGTCACGTATCAAAATGCGAAAATACAGAAGTCCCTTTAGGCGAGAAAGTTGCTGAACATTGCAAATAAAAAGCATATACATTAAAGCGGTATTCGATAGGGTTCCTTAGAAGATGCTAACCGATGCTTAAATTACAAGCATTGCACTTTTAAAGGAACCCTTTATCTATATTACTTGGCGTTGACGGCTCGCACAAAGGCTTCTTGTGCACCTTCAATACCAAGGGCTTTTGCTTCATCTAATAAGCTAAGTGCTTTGGGAATATTGTCTGCGTCTACTGCTGCTTGAATGGCATTATGGTAGTAAGTTTGTGTTTCTGGTTGAATAGTCTCAACCTTAGCTGCTGCCGCTGGTTTAGCGTTAGATTCACTGCTAGAGCCAAATGAGAATAAGCCCACTCTATCAATAGTCACTTCAATCTTACCGACATTCGCGTTTGGAACGGGGATGTCTTCTACTTCTGGCAGGTAGTTACCGCGGCCTTCCGCATCTAAACGTGCAGGGTGAATGACATCAGTAAAACCACCAAGATCTTCTTGCTCTGTATAGATAACTAAGTAAACAGATTCAGCAGTTGTCGGTGGGTAAAAATCATTTTCTGCAACAAGACGGTTGCCCAAATGCAACCTAGGCTTCGCGTATTCGAAGCTCTCTTTGCCATAACGCTCTAACTCGCGACCGTTTTTATCGTAAATCACGGCATTCGGCACAAATGCTGTATCACCGATCATGCTGGTGATCTTAATAGAGTATTCACCGCGATCCGCTGGTAGCTCGATCGCTACTACAGGGCTGTTTATACCCTGATAGTTTAAAATTTGACTGTCTGGTGTTACATCGAAAATTGCCGAGCTTGGAAGCTTCATCGGGGCAAATTGAAGACCAGCAATAGAGTTAACTTGTTCAGCCTGTGCCACTTGCACTTGCTCGACTACTTGTGCAGATTGACAACCGGCCAACGCAACACAACCACTCAACATTAGAGCTTTAAAATACATAACCCTTCCTTCTTGTTATTTTTTTAAGAAATTTACTAACTTTAATTACCACAAAGAGAACTATTCACCTAGGGAACGATCAACTTAATCGTACATTCCTTAAAAAAATAGCCGACGCGAGCCGGCTATGAATTAGGACAGTTTAGGATTTGTTAAGCTAAGTGTTTACCACCAAGCTTCAGCTTGGATACCGAACACGTACTCAGTATCGTCGCCGTTGAATGCATCTTTGTTTTCAGTATCTAGGATGTAAGAACCGTAAACACGAATTTCAGGACGAGCCCAGAAGCTGTCACCCATAGCCCAAGCTTGAGCTACTGTGAACTTAGCGTTACCGAAATCTTCTTTAGCTAAACCGCTGTCTGAAATTTTCTCACCAGCATTGTAACCTGCTTCGAAGATAGTACGCATAGTGTCGTTCCACTTGAACATTGGACGAGCAACTACAGAGTACTGGTCGATATCAAAGTTTTTGTTTGTGTAAACGCCTGCAGCTTGACCACCGATGTCGCTACCAGATAGGTATGCTAGTTGGTGACCCATTTCCCAAGATTCGCCTAGGTTCATTACACCCCAGTTGATCAAACGGAAACCAGATGCATCGTTGAATGCTTCAGTACCACGAGCGTAGTATGTACCTGAACCCCAGAAGTTAGCCGCCTGAACACCGTAACCGTTAGTACCGTATTGAAGGATAGTTTGGTGGAAACCGTTATCCATACCTTGGTGAATGATCGCAGAAGCTAGTAGGCCATCATCCGCTTCTTCACTCTTATCATCAGAGTCAGTTGCAAAGTTGTACGCTAATGCTAGCTCTAGAGATGCATCTTGCCATAGGCCAATGTTCGCTAGACGAGCATCAAAAATGTAACCTGTAGACTCGTCGTGGTCACCGTCTTGAATCAGCGCAACAGAAAGCTTCTGGTCACCAATAGATAAGTTTTCAATACCACCACCGGTACCTGACGTGTTTAGGAAGTAAAAGTCAGTGATGTGGATATCTTTACGTTGGTAGTATGTTTTACCAGCCCAAAGCGTTGCTTCTTTGTCTGAAGCGATCACGCCTTTAGCTTTAACAGCAAATTGTGCAACGTTGAAATCACCGTCTTCCCAACCATTAGAACCGTTGTTGCCTTGAGCAATCATAGATTCTACGCGCCACGTTTGCTCGCCAGTTTTTAGTTCTTCAGCTAGACCAAACTCGTAGTAGTTGTCATTTTCGTTACCTAGACGACCAATACCGTTTTTATTTACTGATACGTCGCCGTTACCGTTACCGCTAATACCAGTACCAGCACGCATGTAGCCATTAAAATCTACAGCGAACGCAGAGCCAGCAGCTAATGTAGTTGCCACTGCAACAGCAATCAAACTTACTTTTTTCATTCTTAACTCCATTAAGGACGATTTATTTTAGGTTTTTATATTTTTGCTCTCTTGCGGCAACCAAAGGCAGTAATGGTAGTCGTAAGATAGAGAGGTTTAGGGTTTCCCCTGATTCGTTTCAACGGGGTCAATATTAAGAGGGGATGACAAGTTTGACTTCCTCCGCCCCTAAGTTAATTAAGGGGGACTAGAGGGGAGTAGAAAATATACAGAATGGTGTTTTAAAGAGGTAGATCACTTAATATAGGAGGAGTAGACAGCACACAGATCTAATTATTCAACATAAGTGAGATCTAGCTCAAATATATAATTTGAACTTCATCGATGAATTATTTTTTTACCGTAATTAATCTGTGAAGTTGCTTGACCTTACTGTGACAAAGCCTTTTACTAATAGTTCACTGATGTTGATAAACGAACAAGAAATCAAGCAATGACTAGAACGCTCGCTCGCCCTTATCCGCTAGGCGCAACGCTAGGTAACACTGGCTGCAACTTCTCTATTTATTCTCCTGACTGTAAATCTCTTTCACTCGCTCTTTTTGACGAGAACGACGAATTCACCACTTATAAATTGGAAAATGAATACGCTGATATCAGATATGTCTTTATTGATGGTATTAAAGCGGGGCAAAAATACGGCTTCATTGCCGAAACGGACAATGGCCCTATCCTGCTTTCAGACCCGTATGCCAAAGCAATAAGCGAACCGCTCGATTACGTCACGCCATATACCAATGAAAAAAGCTTTGCTATGGCGAAATGTGTCGTTGTTGATGACACCTTCGATTGGCAAGATGTAGAAAAGCCACGCATTAGCCGCGAAGATACCGTTCTTTTTGAAACGCATGTAAAAGGTCTATCTCAACTGCACCCAGAAGTGGCTGCCAATACTAAAGGACGCTACTTAGGGTTAGTGAGCCCTGAAATGCTTGCGTTCTACAAACAGCAAAATATCAACTCTCTACAGCTTTTGCCCATTGCCGCATGCATGCATGAACCACACCTATTAGACATGGGTAAAGTGAACTATTGGGGTTACAACCCATACTTGTTCATGGTGCCAGACCCACGCTACGCAGAAAAAGACGCTGTTAATGAACTCAAAACCGCCATTCGTGAACTTCACCGAAATGGCATCGAAGTCATTCTAGACGTGGTGTACAACCACACAGCAGAAGGTGGCGAAGGTGGTACAACCTTCAACCTCAAAGCGCTAGATAGCCGCTACTACATTAAACATGGCTGCCATTACGCGAACTTTACTGGTTGTGGTAACACCGTTGATCTCACCCACCAGCCAGCACTCAACTTAGTGATGGATACGCTTCGCTATTGGGTAAGTGAGTTCCAAGTCGACGGCTTCCGTTTTGATTTGGCTGCAACACTGGGGCGCGAAGGTGACAACTACAACCCTGAGGCTGCATTCTTTAAAGCTGTGGCTCAAGACCCTGTACTTAAAGAAACCAAGCTCATTGCAGAACCTTGGGACATCGGTCCGAATGGCTACCAAGTGGGTAATTTCCCGCTAGGCTGGAATGAGTGTAACGACAAACTACGAGACATCACACGTAGCTTCTGGCGCGGTGATCAGGGTTACCTAAAAGAGTTTGCTACACGCCTAATGGGCTCTCGTGATATCTACAGTGCAGCGCACTGGCCTTACAAACTCACCGTCAACTACATCACTTACCATGATGGCTTCACCATGCAGGACCTTGTCTCGTACAAGCACAAGCACAATGAAGAAAATGGTGAGAATAACCGCGATGGGCATGGTGATAACCGTTCTGAAAACTACGGTGTTGAAGGTGAAACCGAAAACCTGTTAGTTATCGCAACACGTGAAAAGCAGAAACGCAACTTCATGGCGAGCCTGCTGTTTGCTTTTGGTATTCCTCATATTTTGACGGCCGATGTGTTATCTCATACTCAAAAAGGTAACAACAACGCTTACTGCCAAGATGGCGTGACCAGCTGGCTTAACTGGGAAGATTCAGAGCGCAAGACTTACTTCAAGACTTGGTTATCTGAAATGATCTCTGCTCGTCAGCAATACATGGTGCCGTTTATTAAGGCATTCAGTGGCGAAAAGCGTAACTCTAACCGCATCTTCTGGAGCCGTGTCGATGGCACACTTATGGAGCATGACGACTGGAACCGCTTAAGCTCAGTCGCTTTGCATTTAGGTATTGGTAAAGATGGCGACGAGTTAATTTATCTTATCAACCAAACCAATGCGCCAGCACGTTTCTCGTTACCGAATGACCGTGAACAAAACTGGGTAACCATCTGTGATACCAACTTGCGAAACGTTAAACCCGGTCATGCAGAAGGTGAAATGTTGTTGTCGCCAACTTCGATGGCAATTTTGCACTATTCGCCAGATCAGGCTGATTTGATTAAAGCAAAAGCTTAGTCAGCTTAATAAAACACCGAAAACCATAGAAGCCAGTTATATTTGCAGCTGGCTTTTTTGTTAGCTGAATATCATAAAAATCATTCATCCATATGGAATCATTTGCATTGATGTGGTTAATGAAACTGTTTAGTATTGCCGTACTATAAAAATGAATCTATAACGTCTTTGGATATCATGGCTTTACCTAAAACATTAATTCGGCTTTTTAAACCATACATTATTTTATTAACTGGAGGGATGCTCTATCTTGCTATGACTCAGCTTGAAAAAGTAGAAACAGCAGCAACAGAACAATCATCATCAAACATTCGTATCGCAAGCTCTACCATTCGTTCCAACATCGAAGCCACATTCGGCAAACTCTATTTTTTAGAAACCAGTCTAGGCTTGCCTAAAACGGCTCCAATCGGTGATAAAAAATTCAGAGAATTGAGTGATAATATTCTAAGAAGAACACCAAATTTCTCCGATATCGTTCGATACCAACCTAACTCCCAACATTATGTCTCCACTCGTGGCCTTCCTCTTTCCAATGAACAAATCGCCACAATACAATGGCATTCAATAGACGGTGTTGTAGAAGATTTTTACATCTCTTCCGTTTACCAAAAAGCCGATGGACGATGGGTTTTCGCCGTTAAACACACTGCAGAAAAGCTCAACGAAGAAATATGGATTGAGTTTGATTTAATGCATACCACGCAAGGTTTAAGAGATTTAAAAACGCTTAATAATGGCTATGTATTTGTTGTAGACAGAGCAACAGAGCGACTGGTATTCCACCCGGATCCACAGCGTATCGGTTCTAAATCCATCAGCTTCCATGCAGGGATCAGCCACCAACTCTCACAAGGTGAAACCGTTGGTAAGCACGAATATTACTATCAAGATAACTTCAAAATATCGGTATTTGACGCAGACAACAGCTTAAATTGGGTGTTCATTGCGGGCACTGACCGCCATGACATCTTAACCAGCTCACATCAATTTACGTTGACGGGCTTAGTACTGGGCTCACTCCTGCTATTGTGGATTGGTGCCAACTATCTGGCTTATCGTTTGAACGTGTCCTTGTCGCAACTGAATAAAGTCGATGACCTTGTAAGCTTTAAGCGAGAGTTAAAATCCATACTGGATAGTTTCACCTACCAAAAAGGCATTCAATTCTGTCTCTATCAGCTTGAGAACCACGCATTCAGTACCATCGACTATCACGGAAACAAATCCACGGTACATTGTGACAAAGCCCTTGCAGAGCGATTTACACCGGACACTATGGCTTACCGAAGTGGTAAGTACGCCGATCCACTGGCGTGTAAACTCAAAATACACCAACGTCATTACTGTATTCCTTTGCACTCTCGTCAGCAGTTGATCGCAGTGTTGTACGTAAACGTAAACTTACCGATCAGCCAGAGTATTCTACGAATGATCCGTGATTACACTGAAGTCTCTTTGTCTAACTTACTGCTTCAACATCAATTGAGCAGCAAAGATCTGATGACGCAGTTAGACAATAAGAGCAGTTTCAGCATCGCCATCGAAAACTACGTGAGCGAGCCCGATACCTATGTCGCTCTGCTTGATATCGATAACTTCGACCACGTAAACCGAGCCTACGGTGAAGCGGTTGGCGACAAGATGATCAAGCTGACTGCAGAATCGATACGCAGTTACTTCCCCAAGCCAAAGGGACTTTGCTTGGCTCGTGTTGGAGGAAAGGAGTTCGCAGTATTATTCAAAGCCAATGATGTGAAAGATGCCAAATTCCAGCTAGACCAGTGCAGAGTCGCAATCGCGGAGAAAACCATCGTCACTCCAGATATCACCTTATCGCTAGGGGTTAGCGTGGGATACTCGCAAATAGAGGGTGAAACAGACTCAGCTTTAGCGCTGGCGGAACAAGCGAAACTTATCGCGCAACAACTTGGTAAGAACCGAGTGGAAGGCCATATCAGAGCCGTTGCCAAAGCATCGTAAACCTATACTTACATTTCTGTAGCCACTACAAAGCACCTAGGATTCACACCCTAGGTGCTTTTGTTTTTCTAGAAAGTCATTACAATGCGCCTTCGATAAGACAACACCCCTTTTCTAACGACGCGAACCTTATGAAGCTAAGTAACCGACTGCAAACTCTCCACTCCCTTGTCAGCAATGACTACCAGCATATTTGGGACTGTTGCTGTGATCATGGCTTTTTGGGTGTTCAACTGTTATCGGATAATAAAGCGCCTCAGATTCACTTTGTCGACATTGTCCCGTCTCTGATGAGTGAGCTTGAAGGCAAGCTAGCGCGCTACTTTCCGCAAGATAACAGAGCCGAACAAACGGTTAGCAGCCAATGGCAAGTCTACTGCATGGATGTCGCCGCTATTCCGCTTGAGAAACATACAGGCAAACACCTAGTTATTATTGCGGGTGTCGGTGGCGATCTTACTCAAAAGCTCGTCGATGATATTCATCGTCAACACCCAGACAAAGCGATCGATTTCTTGCTTTGTCCGGTGCATCAGCAATTCGAGTTGAGAAGCCATTTAAAGGCGATCCATTTTGGTCTTATTGATGAAGTGTTGATTGAAGAGAACCGTCGTTACTACGAGATTTTATTGGTGAGTAATAGTCGCGGTGATTCAGAAAAGAGCCAAACCGTTAGCGAGATATCAAACGTCGGTGACAAGATCTGGACACCAAGTTGTGATGAACAAGTGAAGGTATCACAGCAATACAAAGCCAAAACATTGCAGCACTACTTACGTATCCATCAAGGACAAGAGAAGCAAGGAAAACCTAGCCAAGTAAAGCATATTATTGATGCTTACCAGGCGGTTAAGCCATAGTAAGTACTAACTTAATGGTTTGAATATTAAGAAAGTCAAATTAATAAAAAAGCCGATAGTTCAATGAGCTATCGGCTTTATTAATGCTATCGATTCAGTTTTAGCTTACTGTTCTTGTTTCTTATAAGCCACATCAGGCTCGTCAACTGTCTCTACCTCAGAAGGCTTATCAACCCCATAAACCGTATCAAGGTAGACGTCTTTCTCTTTCCACGTGCTGTTCAACCAATTGTGGAAGCGACGTTTAAAAGCCTTATCTTCAAAGTAATTACCGTTCACGTTCTCATCCATTGGATGCAATTTAATACGCACAACGACCTTAGTCATTTTGCCCTTCAGCATATCTTCAAACGGAGAGGTTTGGTTTTCAGGGTAAGCTAAGGTCACATCCACGATGCCATCCAAAATTGGGCCCATTGCAGATAAAGCAAATGCCACGCCCCCAGTTTTCGGCTTCAATAAGTGGCGATAAGGGGTCTTTGCTGACGCCAGTTTCTCGTGGTTTGCACGAGTCCCTTCAACAAAATTAACCAATGTTGTCGGTGCTAATTTGAACTTAGTACACGCTTTATTGATTGCATTAAAATCATCATTACGGCGTTCTGGGTTGCGTAATAGGAACTCACGAGAGTGGCGTCTCATGAATGGCATATCTAAGCCCCAGCAGGCCAAGCCAACAAATGGTACGTACAACAATTCATGTTTCAAGAAGTACTTCGTCATCGGCATTTTGTCTTTTAGGATTGAAGACAAAATCACAATATCTGCCCAGCTTAGGTGGTTGGACATCATCAAATACCACTGCTTGGTCGAAATATCTTCCCCCCCTTCCACTTGCCATTCGATATCGTTATTGGCGTTCAACATCCATAAATTAAGAGAAGCCCAACACCAGAATGTGAAGTTAGCTAAGCGAGTGCATGATTTTTGAACGACAGAAATTGGCAAAATAAGTTTGATTAGGGCAAACAGGCTCACAGCCAATGCGGTGAATGCAGTATTAATGGTCACGAACAATACGTTCAAGGCCATACGAAGATTATCAAGCATAAAACACAGTTATATTGAGAACGAAAGCCGCCATTATACGCATCTATAAATTATTCTCTTCAGTAATTGGTTGAATATCCTAGGGGTCAAACCACTCAACCTATGTTAACGATGTTCAACCAGCTAAAGTCTATTAAAACGAAACCAAAACACATGCACGAGTCATTTGGACTCAAATAGTATATTGTCTTTTTGACAACATTCGACCCAATAATTAACCTTTAATAAGTATTGATAAGCATTCTCATTATTGGCGTGGTACATGCAACTCTAAAGTGTAAATAGTTGAGTATCCTTAATGAGATAACTTCTCTTCTTAAAGGTGGATGATATGACAGATATTCCTCATGGTTTAGTTACAGGCAAAGTCCTAAACAAAACAGAATGGACAGATCAATTGTTCTCACTCCAGGTTAGTGCACCTGTCTCTTCTTATCAGGCAGGTCAGTTCACGAAACTTGGCTTACTTAACAGTGAGGATGAGTTCGTAAGACGCGCCTATTCGATGGTGAACGCGCCAGAGCACGAACAAGGTCATCAACATCTGGAATTTTTGATTATTAAGGATCAGAACGGTCAGCTTTCACCTCAACTTCATGAGTTGAAGATGGGCGATGACATCTTTGTCGGCAAAGACCCAAGTGGCTTTATGACCTTAGATGAGATCCCAGAGATCGCCGACGATCTATGGATGCTTTCAACCGGAACCGCGGTAGGCCCATTTATCTCAATACTTGAGAGCATGCAGATACAGCAAAATGAGTTGGCTTCAGACAAAGCCTCTTCATTCAAGAATCTGGTTCTAGTGCATGCTGTAAGAACAGAGCAAGACCTGACTTATCGAGATCGTATCACTCAACTCGTTAATCACTTTCAAGGGAGACTTAAATATGTGCCAATTATTTCTAGAGAATCAGTTACCGGAACTTTGCGCGGACGAATCCCAAATTTGTTACTTGGAGGCGACCTCGAGCAAGCCGCGTCTGTCGCTTTCAATCAAACCCGCAGTTTTTTCTACCTTTGCGGCAATCCGCAAATGGTTCGTGACACAAGCGAAGCGCTAACTAGCTTAGGTTTCGAAAAGCACTTACGCAGAAAACCCGGTCAATTCAGCAGTGAGAACTACTGGTAAATAACAACCGCCACTCGTTAGACAGAAGCACAACTTTCAAAGAACAGTTAGAGAAGAGGTTTTATATGAGTCATTTACGTATTCCGTCACACTGGAAAATTCAACGTTCCACACCCGAAAGTAAGATTCATTCAATATTGATGAACTTATAAGCAAGCAACCTCGTAATGTGATTTTTAATGTTCAATAAGTGAAGACAAAAGATCAAATAACCATAGCAATTACAATGACTAATGGTGATAGACAAGAGAAAAAAACTCTAGCACACTGAATAGAGTTGTAGGGCATGTTGACCTATCGAGCTGATTTTTGCAGCCGTTTGTGGGTTATTTATACAAGGCAGAGAATTCGACGTGTAGCTCGCCTACATGAGAATTCGATAACGCTGTAGAAAGGAACCACAAACACTGCCCGAAGGGTTCGGCTAAAATCGTTTTACTCTTTGTTGAGAGGGTTTTGCTTAGAATGACTAGGCGGCAAACCTCTCGTCGCGATTAAAACGATTTTATCTCGAACAAAACTTAACCGCGAAAGGTCAACATGCCCTTGTTTTAATCCCGTTTCAGAGAATGAATCAGTGGGTTATTTATATTTTAGGTAAGAGAGGAAGCCATGCTCAACATTGCTTTTTTTAGCTCAAAATCATACGACGAAAAATCATTCGAACTAGCAAAAGGCGAACTCAACGCTGAGTTTCATTTTCACGATTTTCGACTCACCACAACAACAGCAAAAATGGCGCACGACAACGAAGTGGTTTGTGCGTTTGTAAACGATGACCTATCGCGAGACGTGTTAGAGATTCTTGCTCAAGGCCGCACCAAGTTAATCGCGATGCGCTGTGCGGGCTTTGACAAGGTCGACCTAGACGCAGCCAAAGAGTTTGGTCTGCAAGTGGTTCGCGTTCCGGCTTACTCACCAGAATCGGTAGCAGAACACACGGTTGGCATGATGATGTGTTTGAACCGTAAACTACACAAGGCATACCAACGCACTCGTGATGCGAACTTCTCTCTTGAGGGGTTAGTTGGCTTTAACTTCCACGGTAAAACGGTCGGTATGATTGGCTCGGGTAAGATTGGCCTAGCGACGATGCGAATTCTGAAGGGTTTAGGCATGAATATCCTATGCTATGACCCATATCCAAACCCGTTAGCTGTTGAGTTAGGCGCTAAATACGTTGAACTCGACGAACTTTACCAAGAGTCTGATGTGATTTCTCTACACTGCCCAATGAGTAAAGAGAACTACCACCTATTAGATGCGACTGCGTTTGAGAAGATGAAAGACGGCGTGATGATTGTCAACACCAGCCGTGGTGAACTACTGGATTCCACAGCTGCTATCGAAGCGCTTAAACAGAGTAAGATTGGCGCACTTGGTCTTGATGTGTATGACAACGAGAAAGAGCTGTTCTTCCAAGACAAATCAAACGACGTGATTGTCGATGATGTGTTCCGCCGTCTATCTGCTTGTCACAACGTGCTGTTCACAGGTCACCAAGCTTTCTTAACCAAAGATGCTCTGTTCAATATCGCGAACACAACACTCACCAGTGTTGATGCTTTCTTTGCTGGCAACACCAGCGGCAACGAACTCGTTTAATAACAGATTGAGTTAACAGCAGGCTGAGTTAAAAACAAACTAGGTCTACAGATACAAAGCCACGCTATTCTGAAGTGAACAGCGTGGCTTCGTCGTTTATTCAGTATTCTAAAACCGTTCCTAGACGCAGAAATGACAATCTTCAGTGTCTAAACCATAAACGCCTTTTCTAATAGCAAGGTGCTCTTCACCGGCTTTGACGCCCATCTCGTAACCTGTATTAAGAGTACTTTGATCCATAGTTAAACGCTTTACTGCGAACGCTTCTGGCGGCGCTATCACTTTAATGGTCGCATCTTTGGGTGGGTTACGAATGAACTCCAGAGACTGGTTGTAGTTTTCAGCACGCACCGCCATCGATTCAGCAATATTTGGGAATTTCTTTAATAGTTTCTTCAGCATCCATTGGTGCTTTTGAGGCTTCATTCGGTAGCTCAATGGGTGAGACAGAATCACGGTAATATCGCGTGCGCCACGGCGATATGCTTCACGAACCGGAATCGAATCGGCTACACCGCCATCGGTATAACAGCCACCAGAGAAACACGGAGTTTCACGGTAAGCGATAGGTAAAGCCGTTGTTGCTTCAACAACATTAGAAAGGTTTTCTGGCTTAATATGGTAGTAGTCTGCACTGCCCGTATCGACATTTGTGACAGCAGCAATGAGTGGGATACTTGAAAACAACTCACCACAATCGAGCGGATAACGTTGATTGGATTCGTTCCATAACCATTTAACATCTACCAAGTTACCGCCTTTGGCAAAGCGAGCAGGATTAAAGAAAGTTTTATCCGTCGCCATCGTGGTGATCACATCATAACTGCGTTTTGGTGCATGAGATAAGTAGCCAACCAGATTCGACACACCTGCAGATACGCCGATGGCAAAATCATAAGGACGGAAATCGTCTTGCATGAAGGCGTCTAAAACTCCAGCAGCAAAAATACCTCTCATTGCTCCACCTTCAACGATTAATGCGCTCTTATTCATCTCAAACTCCTCTACTTTCTAAACTGATAGTCGTAGAATAATCCCATCACTCTTACAAAGATAATGGGATAGATTTATCAATTCGATAGGTAAAAACTATCAATGTGGATTATTAAATTTTTCAATGATTTAGGGTTGCTTAATAAACAGCGAGATCAAAAAAGGCCGTTGAGTGATTCACTCAACGGCCTTTCAATTAACGAATCAAGATGATTGATTACGACTTAAATTCGCTCACGTCGATTTCAAGCAGTTTACCAATGCCTTCACCGTATGCAGGGTCAGCTTTGTAACAGTGTCTTAGGTGACGCAATTGAATCTCTTTTGGCACGCCGCCTAGGTTGCGAGCAGTGTTATCAAAAAGAATCGCTTGCTTCTCTGGTGTCATTAGGCGGAACAAGTCACCCGGTTGCGAGAAGTAATCTTCATCTTCGCGGTGATCCCAGTGTGCTGCTGCGCCATCTAGGTTCAGTGCTGGTTCAGCGAAATCTGGTTGCTCAGCCCATTGACCTTCGTTGTTTGGCTCATAACCTAATGTGCCACCGAAGTTACCATCGACACGCATCGCGCCATCACGGTGGTAGCTGTGTACTGGGCAACGAGGCGCATTCACTGGAATGTGCTGATGGTTTACACCCAAACGGTAACGTTGTGCATCACCGTAAGCAAACAGACGACCTTGCAGCATCTTGTCTGGCGAGAAGCTGATACCTGGAACTACGTTCGCTGGGTTGAATGCTGACTGCTCTACTTCTGCGAAGAAGTTTTGCGGGTTACGATTTAGCTCAAATTCGCCCACTTCGATCAACGGGTAATCTGCATGAGGCCAGATCTTAGTCAAATCGAACGGGTTGTATGGAACCTTCGCTGCATCCGCTTCTGGCATCACTTGTACTTTCAACGTCCATTTCGGGAAATCTTGGTTATCGATGCTGTCTAGCAAATCACGTTGGTGGCTTTCGCGATCATCACCGATCACTTGTGCCGCTTCTGCATCAGAAAGGTTCTTAATACCTTGCTGAGATTTGAAGTGGAATTTCACCCAGAAACGTTCGTTATCAGCGTTGATGAAGCTGAACGTGTGGCTACCAAAGCCGTGCATGTGACGGTAAGTCGCAGGGATACCACGGTCACTCATTACGATAGTAATTTGGTGCAGAGCTTCCGGCAAAGAAGTCCAGAAATCCCAGTTGTTTTTCGCGCTACGCATGTTGGTGCGTGGGTCACGTTTCACCGCGTGGTTTAAGTCAGGGAACTTAAGAGGATCACGAAGGAAGAATACTGGCGTGTTGTTGCCCACCATATCCCAGTTGCCTTCTTCAGTATAAAACTTCAATGCAAAGCCACGAATATCACGTTCAGCATCGGCAGCACCGCGCTCACCCGCAACTGTTGTGAAACGTGCAAACAAGTCGGTTTTTTTACCTATTTCAGAGAACAATTTTGCCTTGGTGTATTTTGTGATGTCGTGTGTAACGGTAAATGTGCCGTAAGCACCTGAGCCTTTCGCGTGCATACGACGCTCTGGAATCACTTCACGATCAAAATGGGCCAATTTCTCCAAAAACCAAACGTCTTGAAGAAGTTGTGGACCACGTTTGCCCGCCGTTTGAACATTCTGGTTATGAGCGACAGGACAACCCGCAGCTGTGGTCAGTTTTTTACTCATGGTCTATTCCTTAAGGTTAAAGATATCGCATCGTTGCCACATCTTAGATTTAAGTGGATTCAATACTTTAAAAACCACTAAAACAATATGGATAAAGAATAGACCTGAGTTGGCAGAAAATATAATCGTTTATATTTATCGTTGTTATCTATGAAACCTATTGAACTTCACTGCGAATAAGCCTATGTATAACTTCGGTTTATTTAAAAATGGCATGGCCTAACCTCAGAGTTGAGGCAATGTTCCTCGCCGTTCTGGTTAGGTTCAATTCAGCTTCTCGCAGTACTTGCTCGAGTGACTGAGGAGAGCGCACTGTACCAAACAAGCTGTTCATTTCACCATATAAGGCTTCGACTTCTGTACCTAAAGAACCTGCAATCCCTATGGTCGGAATGCCTTGTAAGCTCGCACGTTTGGCAATGCCATAAGGCGTCTTTCCTTGCAGAGTTTGATTGTCCATTTGCCCTTCACCGGTAATCACAAGATCTGCGCCTTTCAATACTTCATCGGCTTGCAAAACATCAAGCACCATCTCAATACCCGGTTTAATCTGCATGTTAAACAACAAACCAAGCCCCATTGGAGCACCACCAGCCGCGCCATAACCAGTACGCTTGTGAACGGGATCATCCCCACGAACACAACCTTGCGATTCAACTACTTGAGCAAAATTCTCAAGCGCCTTATCAAGCATCACAACTTGTTCTGGGCTTGCGCCTTTTTGTGGGCCGAATATATGGCTAGCACCGTTATCACCACACAACGGATTATCGACATCGCACGCCACAATTAACTCGATATCAGCATAGCGTGAATCTAAACCAGTAAGATCAATCGATGATAAATCAGCTAGTGCAACGCCACCTCGGTTAAGCTCTTGCCCTGCATTATCTAACAGTGTCCCACCTAATGCTTGAACAATACCTGCACCGCCATCATTAGTTGCACTGCCACCCAATCCAAGAATAATCGCTTGAGCGCCCTGCTCTATCGCCTCCAAAATCAATTGCCCCGTTCCGAATGAAGAAGCAATCAATGGATCACGCTGCTCTGGTTTCAACAAGTCCAAACCCGATGCAGCAGCAATTTCAACCAGTGCCGTTTTGTTCGGGTTGCTATTGGATGACTCAAGCATCGCCCATTCAGCATTAACTTGTTGCCCTAACGGCCCTTCGACTTGCCTATGTCGCTTTTCACCAACAAGCCCTTGGAGCAATACATCCACAGTCCCTTCACCACCATCAGCCAAAGGCAATGTTACGTATTCAGCGTCTGGGAAGATTTCACGAAAGCCCTTTTCAATACACGCCGCCACAGATACAGCCGATAGAGATTCTTTAAACGAGTCTGGTGCAATAACAATTTTCATACTGAGAGATCCAAAAGATTAGTAATTTTGATGAGTGCCCAATCCAAAAATGCCCCTATTGAAGATCAGCAAGCTAATCACTTAATAGGGGCAGTATATAAAGGTAAGTAGTATTAGTTAGTAACGGCTGTCTTTACTTGTGATTTCTCTTTGCTTTTTAGCCACACGAATACAGCACCTAGAACCGCAATTGGAATCAGTGGGTCGATCAACGTACCGCCTTTACCAAACACTAAGTTTAGAATCATGATGATGCTTGCACCAATCGCCCATGCGATAGTTGAAGACACAGACCAGATCTTAATTTGGTCAGCAAGTTCAGTAATACCTAACGTACGGTTGATGATGTGGAAGTATGAATCGTTCAAATGAGAGAAGCCAACCGGACCTACCGCACATGCAAGTGCTACGAATACTGGGTCTAGACCTAACGTTTCAACCAATGGCAGCGTCATCGTTGCTGCAACCATCATTGATGCCGTTGCTGAACCTTGGATTAGACGAAGCATTGAAGCAATTGCTAGTGGTACAAGTAGTGGTGGAATACCGCTGCTCGCGATAGCTTCGGCTACTTGAGGGCCAGCACCTGATGCTTTAAGTACTGCACCCATTGCGCCACCACAGCCAGTTACCACAAGAATTAGACCTGTAGTAGACAGAGCATCATCCATAGAGCTAACCATGTCTTTGCGCTCAATATGACGAGTAAGACCGTATAGCGCCATAAGAACACCGATACCAACAGCAACCACTGGGTTACCAATCAACGAAATAACGTTGTGCATTGCAGTGTCACCTTGACCAACAAGCGTGTTGATTAGGATGAATGCGATTGGCAGCAGAATTGGACCGAATGATAAAAAGTTACTTGGTAGCTCTCTGTCATCTGTTTCTTTTACTTTCTCAAGGTTTGCCCAATCAGCTTGGTTAGTAATCCATGTCTCTCCGTTTGGTACGCGGTAGTACTCATTACCTACTCGGCGAATATAAATCATAGAAAGAAGCATCATAGGGATAGAAACCATCAAACCCCATAACATGTATTCACCTAGGTCTACACCCAGAATTCCAGCCACAGCAACTGGACCCGGTGTTGGTGGCACAAGTGCGTGAGTGATAAGCAAGCCAAGCGCTAGAGTTACACCAAGGCCAACCGCTGACTTACCCGTATCACGTGAAATTGCGCGAACAAGAGAATGCAAAATGATGTACGCAGAGTCACAGAAAACTGGGATAGCGACAAGCACCCCTGTAAAACCTAGTGCTAAGTCTTCACGACCTTTACCACACAGCTTTACAAACGTTTTTGCCATTCGAACAGCGGCTCCAGATCGTTCGAAACACGCGCCCATGATAACGCCGAATGCGATGATCAAACCAATGCCACCAAGCACGCCACCAAAACCAGCTTTAATTGCATCAATCAACTCTGTTGGCGCCATACCCGCAAAAAGACCCATGATGATACTTGCAATAACCATAGCAAGTGCGACTGGGATTCTCGTTTTAATGATCATACCCATCATGGCTAAGATGCCAATTACGATGCCTATCAGTGCTCCATCCATTTTTATATTCCTTTTGTCTCTTTCTTCATTTTTATGAAAATTGTAGGGTGGTGCATATAGGTGATATCGGGATCACCTATTGCACTTTATCGTTATGTGTTGGCTTACCTGTAAGACGTGTTATCTAAATCAGTTCTTTACTTTTATGGTTCGTTACATATAAACGGCATTCACACCGCGCTATAAATAACTTTTTACCCAGCTAAGCCCCTCTTCTGTCGTGCCTCTTGGGTTATATTCACAACCAATCCAACCTAGGTAACCTGAATCATCCAGAACATTAAATAGATGTGGGTAATTCAGTTCGCCTTCCGATGGTTCATGCCTTTCTGGTACAGAAGCAATTTGGATATGACCGGTATAAGCAGCCACTTCACGAATCAAAGTACTTAAATCACCATCCATGATTTGCGCGTGATAAAGGTCGAGTTGCAGCTTCACATTTGGCCTATCGACTAACTTAATAAGTTCAACAGCGTCACGTTGGTGAGCAACGAAATAATTAGGAACATCACGGCTATTTAGCGGTTCAATCATCAATTCGATGTTATGCTCAGCAAACTTATCTGCGGCAAAACGAATATTTGAGATAAAGGTTTCAACGTGTTGCTGCCTCGTGAAATTCGCATCATGTAGACCCGACATCGCGTGAACTTTCTTGCAGTTCAGCGCTTTAGCGTACATAAGCGCCGTATCAACACTAGCTTTAAACTCTTCTTCACGGCCAGGAATCGCTGCGAAGCCTCGTTCACCTGCGTCCCAATCACCCGGAGGCATGTTGAACAGCGCCTGTTCAAAGCCAAATTTTTGCATTTTTTCGGCAAGCTCTTCGGCCTCAAATGCATAAGGGAATAGGTATTCAACTGCTTTGAAACCGACTTGATGTGCTTTTTCAAAGCGATCTAAAAATGGTACTTCTGTGAATAACATCGTTAAGTTTGCTGCGAACTTAGCCATTATTTGCCTCTCCCTTTTAAATCCATAACTTCTTCGTCCGTTAGGTAACGGATATCATTCCCTTTCAATAAGAATGCTAATTTGGCGGTCTCTTCTAGCTCTTCAGCGTTATCAACGGCATCAACAAAGTCAGTGCCTGTTACTACTGGGCCGTGGTTTGCTAACAAAAATGCTCGATAATCACCTGCTCGTTTTGCCAACTCTTCAGCGATTTGCGGGTCACCCGGACGTAGGTAAGGAATGACTGGTAACTCGCCAATTCGCATCACGAAATACGGTGTGAAAGCCTTAATCGCGTTGTTACGATCCAACCCTTCAAGGCAAGATAGTGCAGTTAGGTATGTAGAGTGCAGGTGTACAATCGCATTGCACTCCGCATTATTTCTATAAATCGCTAGGTGGAATGCCGCTTCTTTAGAAGGCTTCTTACCTGAGATGTGGTTGCCATCGATATCAACAACCGACAATTCTTCAGCGACAAGGCGGCCAAATGAAGAGCCTGTTGGTGTTGCTAGAAAATACCCATTAGGTAATTTGATAGACAGGTTACCTGCACCACCAGTGGCGTAACCTCGTTCAAACATTGAACGAGCGAGCGTGACCATTTGCTCTCTTAACTGCTGCTCGTTCATCAAAACTTTACTCATTTGAATCTCGCTTATGAAAAGAATGATTGAGCTTTAGCGAAGAAGTTTTCATCACCAAAATTGCCCGATTTTAGCGCTAGTGATAACTCACCTTCGACCGATTTAACCCAAGGCACACCTGGTGCAATTTGAGGACCAATATGAAAACCTTTCACAGCTAGGCTTTGCGTCACGACGCCTGATGTTTCACCACCAGCAACGATGAAGTTTTTCACGCCATGTTGTTGTAGTTTGATAGCGAGTTGACTAAAAAATTGTTCAACTGCGTGGCTTGAAGCTTGTGCGCCGTACTCTTCTTGAATTGCTTTTAGTGCGGCAGCATCTGCGGTTGCATAAACCAAAGGAGCAAACTCGCCTTGGTTATTGGTCATCACCCAATCGAACACTTCATTGGCGTATTGATCATTGGTTAAGCAAGCCTTCACATCGATAGCAAAGTGAGGAGCAAGCTGCTTGTATACCGCAACTTGTTGGTTAGTCATCACTGAACAAGAACCAGAGAACACAACGGTTGGTGCTTTGACTGGGCTACCGGCATGTTTTGCATCACTTTGGTCAGCAAGATGTTCTGTCCAGTTTTTAGCGATACCAGCAGCTAGGCCTGAACCACCTGTGATTAGTTTCAAAGATTTAGCCGCTTGACCTAGCGTCACCAAGTGATCTGCATTAAATGCGTCTACCACGGCGTAGCGACTACCTTGAGCTTTGAGTTCGTTAAAACGAGCGGTAACCGCATCAGCGCCCTGTTCAATCGTTTGAAAGTTAACTAAACCGGAAACACCTTCTGATTGTGCGTCCATCATTCGAACCACACTTGAATCCGTCATTGGTGTAACAGGGTGATTACGCATACCTGAATCACTGAGCAACTCATCAAAAACAAACAAGTGACCGTTGTAAACCGTGCGACCATTTACTGGCAATGCAGGGCAAACCATAGTGAAAGATTCTCCAAGTTCAGCCAAAAGTGCATCTGTTACGGGACCAATATTGCCCTCAGCGGTACTGTCGAACGTTGAGCAGTATTTAAAGTAAAACTGTTGGCAGCCTTGATATTGAAGCCATTTAAGCGCAGTAACCGAATCCGTCACCGCTTGGTCAGCTGGGCAAGAGCGAGATTTAAGGCTGATCACCACAGCATCTGCTGATGTGTCAAACTCTCCCGTTGGAATCCCATTCAATTGAACAGTGCGCATACCGTTTTCAACCAAGAAACCAGCAATGTCTGTAGCACCTGTAAAGTCGTCTGCAATAACACCTAATAACATGATTATTTCTCCGCCTTTGATGTGTTTACACCCGGTAGGTCAATACCTTGGAAGACTTTTATCACTGCACTGTCGTCTTCTTGACCAAATCCAGCATTACTCGCGCTAACGAACATGTTCAGTGCTGCACTTGATAATGGGAGTGGGAATTTCAGGTCTTGAGCGGTATCTGATACCAAGTTCAAATCCTTCACAAAGATATCAACCATAGATTTTGGAGAGTAATCACCATCGACTACGTGCTTCATGCGGTTCTCGAACATCCAAGAGTTGCCCGCTGCATTCGTAACAACGTCGTACATCAAATCAAGCGGAATGTTTGCGCGTGCGGCTAGTGCCATCGCTTCAGCGCCCGCAGCAATATGAACACCTGCTAGTAACTGGTGGATAATCTTAACGGTCGCACCAAGGCCAATGGTCTCACCGATGTTGTAGACTTTAGCTGCAGTTGCATCAAGTACCGGAGCCAGTACTTCAAATGTGGTCACCGCACCTGAAGCCATAATCGTCATTTCGCCCGCTTCTGCTTTTACTGCACCGCCGGACACTGGCGCATCCAGCATCACAAGATCATGTTCAGCAAGCTGAGCTTCGATTTGTTTCGCGTCTTCTGCTGAGATCGTTGCCGAGACCATAACTGGCGTGTTAGGTCTTAGTGCCGCCGCAAGACCAGTCTTAAACAGTACCGTGTTAACTTGAGCTGCATTCACAACCAATACCAAAACTGAATCAAGTTTGTCGGCAAACTCAACCGCGCTTGTAGAGACCGCTTTTGCGCCATATTCACCCAAGGTTTCAAGCGCTTGCGGATTCAAATCGAAACCATATACATCAAGGCCTGCACGGACGCATGACTTCGCTGCGCCCATGCCCATAGAACCTAAACCGATAACACCAACAGATTGAACTTCATTCATAGCAAGATGCCTTTCACGTAATTATTTAATTCTAGATTTGTTAATTCTTGTTTATGTTTGTGATTATATGTGAAGCAATCGAATGCGACTTAGTGATAAGTCACACTTTTAACAAAAGTTAACACACCTGAGTAATTTAACCCTTTAGAGGCATTAGGTAAGGGTAATTTCGGCAGCAATCACAGTTCTAATTGCTATTTCACAACAGATATTCACAGATATTCACAAAATAGCTAAAGATTGATAGGATGATGAAAAATAAGAACATAGAAGAAGAATCATGATTCCAGCGGAACGTCAGAGAACTATTTTGTCACTATTATCACACCAAGAAGTGATCAGTATTTCTGAGCTTGTTGAGCACTTAGAGGTGTCTCATATGACCATTCGTCGAGATATCGTAAAGCTAGAGACATCAGGGAAAGTGATTTCAGTTTCGGGTGGCGTTCAACTGACTAAAGCACTTCACTGCGAATTGTCACACGACATAAAGGTAGAACAGCAAGCAAGCGAAAAAGCTCAAATAGGTCAACTAGCTGCTCAATTGGTTCCTGAGTATTCGACTATCTACTTAGACGCTGGAACAACCTCTTTGGAGATCGCTCACCAACTTGCAGGGCGAGATGATCTGCTTATCATCACCAATGACTTCGCGATTGCCGCGTACCTAATGAACAGCACACAATCTGAGATTTACCATACTGGTGGCAAGATTGACCGTGAAAATCAATCAAGTATTGGGGGCAAAGTAGCTGAGTTCTTGGCAGGGATGAATATTGATATTGCGTTTATCTCATCTTCATCTTGGAATCTAAAAGGGCTCTCGACACCTTGTGAAAATAAGGTGTTAGTCAAACAAGCCATTGTTCAAGCAGCTCATTCAAACTATCTGATTTCAGACTCAACCAAATACGGACGTATCGCTACCTTCCACGCCTTAGATTTAAGTGCGCTTGATGGCGTAATCACCGACATTGATCTTTCGAGTAGTGTGATTGATGAGCTTCAAGATAAAGGCATCAAGGTCATTAATTCGTAACGGATCCCTCATCAAATTTCAGGCTCACCAACCAAACATTCAGAGCCTGAATGCCACAACTCCAAAATCATCTATTTATCTACTCGATAAAAATAATTCTTACAATTAAGCGTTTATATTGATTAATAATATTGGCGGCGGGCGGCATAATAGCCGCGAATCCTTCTAACGAGTTTGGTTATGTTCTACAAGCGTCTTTTGGTATTGGCTTTACCGCTTACTTTTGTGTTTCCCATCCATGCTGAAACGTTTGGTGAGCGAATGGCGCGCATCGAACAAGAGAATGTACTGGCGAAAACCATGAGTGAAGAACAAGTTGAATTGATACAAAAAGTCGTACAGACCAACCACTGCGCTAAAGTGGCGTTAACCCATCACCAACGCATTTTGGGGCAATATAAGGTTGAGACGTCTTCTTCGGAGTTATTCGTAAAATGGCGTCAACTCGGTAAGCAGTTAGACGCTCAATACGAGACAGATTACCCCGGCTACCCTAAGCACGCTTTTCAAGAATATCCAGCAGCTTCAAGCAAAGTCGATGGCTACCTTTTTGCTCTAATCGACAATGGTTTAAACGAGCAATCGTGGATCGCCAAAGAGTTTAAGCAGTGTAAAAAGAATAAGCTCATATCCCGAACCTAAGCTCTAGTCTGCTCTGGTTCGAGAGCACTCACTCGCATTGGTTCTAATAAAGTAAGAACAGCCCTTCATAACCGCCAATTTCGATTTCACTCACATAGTCACCAACGTTACCGTTAGCATCAACAGGTTTCATTGGGACATCCAGCGCAATGGTGAGTTTTGCCGCGTCATAAAAGCTCGGATTCTTACCGTGGAAATCCGTGCGATACAACACACGACCATTGCTGAACTCTCTCGCTAACACCATGTCCTCAGGACCACCAGCAACCACCTGATTTTCAGATTGATACATAAAGTACGTGAACGTCGGTAGAACGTGAGTCATGCCATTGGGCAGATCAGCATGCACCATTTCGTTCATCGAGGCATCGCCAACGATGGTGTAGTCAGCGGGCTGAGGTGTCGTTGTCGATAGCATCAAAGGAATCGGCGTAAAGCCTTGTGGGATTTGATGACTCGGCTCTCCCAAATCAACAGCCAATAACGAACTTGGTTGGTAGGCGATGTTTTTAGGGACACCACTTTGCCAGAAAATCTCAGCCGTCGTATTGCCACTTCCATAGACGTAACCATTGTTCCACTGATTAAAGTAGCTATGTTGAGCGTGTCGATTGAGGTGGTAGATCGCTAGGGTCGAGTATTGGTCTTGCTTCCAATTATCTTCACTATTTCCAAGATACTGAACTCGCCCATAACGCGTTGTCGCCTGAAAAATAACACTTTGCCCATTGTAGGCGAGCGCAGAATTATCCCAGAATTTTGAGATCCCCGAGTAACCACTAAACCCAGTAGACGGAAAAATGTAGTGCTCGCGTAAATACAGAGAGCCCGCCTCGCTAAGATGAGACTGTCCATTTCGACCCAGTAAGTTCGCGGTTCCGATATTCAACCCAATCGACGCATCACTTTCTAAAGCAGAAAGATTTTTGAGAAACGCAGAAAATTGTTGCTTGTAGAGATCATCCGCTTGATTCGAACCCGCAACAGCTCCTAACTCTTGAACATGCCCGCCAGAGTGAACATAGAACTGGTTCGAGCCAATGAGTTTATTTGTGTCGTCGTTGTACGCACCATTCAAACCTTGGCTTGCCCAGCTTTGCTTGTAGTAGCGATGAATGGCAGATAGATAATCCGCGTTTGCGACGTTTGTTAGCGACCAAGACGAGTTAGCGCTCCACATTCGACCAAATGGCACCACTCTTGATTCCCAACGAAAACGCGCTGTTGCGTTCTTATTGGTTCGATTTCGATACTCGCTTGGCGACAAGTAGTTATCACCATCTAGATCTGCAGACACATCAAAACCACGGATTTTTCGCCATTGGCTGATAGCATTGCCGTCCGGGGTTGAAGTCGGAGCATCGGTTAACTTGACGGTTGGACAACTGTTTTTGAGTTTTACTTCTTTTAAACGCGGCCTGTCGTCGGCATTCTCACTTTGCCAACGAACTCTCACAACGTATAAGCGCCCACCATCTCTCAAAAAGGTTGAACCAAAATACTGGCCGCCGCCATAACTCGCACCGCTCCCATCATGAGTTGTAGCTCTTAACCAGTTATCCGGAAGGTTCCAGATCACCGATTGGTTTTTGGTCATATTGAGCGTTTTGTCTTTCTTTACATCAAGCCTTTCCCATTGTGAAACCCTACCCTGAGAATCAATAGCAGTTGGGTATTCAATCCAAAATTCACCGCTGCCAGCAAACTGTGAGAACTTAAAGGTCAGCCGTTCGAACTGTTCAGCATGATAGACATACAAAGCCCCACCCTGTTCGAAATTCTCAAACACATCGGCATCCCACGGAGGCTCTTGATACAACCAAAAACCAGCATGGTCTTCACTGGCTGTATAACCCAAGATCATAGGTTTTCGGTTTAAAAGGGTCTTTTCGCCATGAGTTTTATCAACTTCGGCAATGACAGTATCTTCAGAAAAGTGCAGGAAATAGTCTTCGAAATTGAGGCCTTCTAACTCAGCTTGGTTACGGAGATCGTTCTCCAACCAACCCGAGTTCATCGCCATGACTTGGTTGTACATATAACCAATTGTCGTGGCCCGCTCATTGTCGGCTTTGTCGGCATACGCTCCGAACACAATGTCACTGTTGGTAATTTCCCAATCAATGACAGCATTCGCAGATAGTGGGGAGCCCGAAAGATCAACACCCGCTTCATGTTGCCCTGGCAGCACAACTGCTGTACCAACAGCAAAAGCGTAGCCAGCGATTAAACATGACGGTATGAGTGCGAGCAGCCCAGAAATGTAGGTTTTCATGATTCAAATTTCCTAATCGATACTGTCATGCCTTAAATCACAAGACGAAAAGTCAGCCAACTTACGTGTCAATTTAGGAATCAAAATACGAAAAAAGTATCGACTACATGGCTCTCTTGTTCAAGTGCTCGTCTGTCTTGTTTCATCGGTGGCAAGTAAAACGAGCAAATGCCGATTCAAAATCAATGCATTAAGGAAAATATAAGTTTTTGTGATTTTAATTTTATTTGGAAACCAAGTATCTCCGGCTAACGAGAAATCAGCTCAGATTTTCTCAAAATGAGAATAATACGGTTTGGAAGATGAGAAGTTATCAGAGCCTAGAACTCAGAATAGGACTTGGATTTGCTGTATCGAATCTCAGTTTGAGCGCCACACTATTGAAACTCAATTTGGATAGGCTGTCTAAACAAGAACGATGACAACGCTCCTTAAAGCCTCTTGTTCCACTTCCCTTGATGGTCGCGATCGCAATTTTCTTGCGTATCGTAGCTAACATGCTTATCGATATTCTTCAGTTGAATTCCAACTTGATTGAACGCTTGTTGAATAGCCCCTGAGACACTCTGTTGACCTTCGCCACTTAAGAAGTTCGTTCTATCCTGATTGGTATCGAATACACAGACAATTTTCAAACTTTGCGGAAAAGAGGAAAAGTTGACCGAGTGAGTCACCCACAAAAAACCATCGAAGCCTTTCAGCGTGTCTTCACAAACGTCAGTTAACACGTCTCTGATTTGATTCTCGATTTTCTTATCTGATTTACGCATGCGGCAAAGGTCCTATTTAACACCTTAAAAAATAAGGTTTTTCGGTCAGTTTCGTACTACCTGATATTGGACACTGTGGCGGTTTCAAATGCAAAGTATTTATTGGGGAGAGTCGACTGGAAGATATAGAGGAAACGCCTCATGTTTGATAGCTTACGAGGCGATCAAACATGAGACGAGTATAGAATTTACTAAAACATTAGCTCGCCGCTTGTTCCCAATCAGTTAATAACTTCATGATTACGCGAGAGTCTTGGTGGGTTGCCATCGGCGCAGCAAGTTGTGTGTCACCTTGCTCAACCGCTTGGCGGATATTGCGCACTTGATAATGGAAACCATCGCCTTGCGCTTCGACTTTCACTTCACGTGTCGACGTCTCATAGATCTCTACCGTAAACGTGTTTTCTGCCGTCGGTAGCCATGGATTAGTATCTAGCGTGATACAGCCTTTGCTACCTAGGATCGTAAAACCATGCTTTAAGCCGTGATCTTCAGCAGTGTGGATTTGCGCGGTAAAACTGCCGTTGAAACGCATCATCGCCGACGACTCACAGATATTGCCATCTTCGCCTCGTCGGCCGATTGCTGAGATCTGCACATCATCAAACACACTCTCACCAAACTGGTGTTGTGCGACAGAGTGAATCAAAGACATTGGGTAACAACCCAGGTTGTACAACGCGCCTTTACTTGCAGGGTTCACGAACTGATCAATCGCCGCAACGTAGGAACCTTGAATTGAACGCACTTCGCCAATCTCACCAGTAGCTAATTCTTGATGAAGCTTGGCGATCATTGGGTGGTTTAAGTACATCAAACCTTCAGCAAAGAATACGCCCGCTTCTTTCACGGCTAGTAAAGCTTGCTCGGTTTTTTCCATATCTACCGACAAAGACTTCTCACACAAGATCGCTTTGCCTTTTTGAGCCGCTTTAATCACATACTCATGATGAACGTGGTTTGGTAGAGCAATGTAGATAATGTCGACCGACTCATCTTCAATCAAGGCTTCATAGTTGTTGAAGGTTCGTGTTGGCTGGTATTGGGCAGCAAACTCATTGAGTGTTTTCTCTGTGCGTCCAGCAACAGCATACAGCTCACTTTGAGCATCGCCTTTAATCGCATCCGCCATTACGCCTGAGATAAAGCTGGTTCCTAGGATTCCCCATTTCATGTCTTAGATCTCCTGCTCTTGTGCTTTGATAGGCCCACGTTGCGTTTCGAATGCTTGAACCAACTCGGTAATATCACGCTCAATAAACGCTTGGGTATGAGGCATCACAAAGTGCTGATTGATCGCCTCGCGGTTTACGTATTGCTCAAGCAAGATCACACGATCGCTTTGGTTTTGGTCATAGGTTGCAATCGCTTGTAGGCAGCCCGGTTCGCTTTGCATGTCTAAACAAAACTGTTCGATAGCTTCGAGCGCAGCTGCTCGTTCTATGTTGGTTTTGATCTTAAGTTCGGCAGTAACAAAGATAGTTTCATTCGTTTGAGGCATTGCACACTCTTATTTTAGTTAATTATCGGTTTGCCATTAATATAATTAACCCCTAATAATTGATAAACTCACCTTTTGTTTATTGTTTATCAACCAAGAGTGTTCAATGGATAAGTTAACCAGCATGAAAGTCTTCGTCTATGTGGTGGAACAAGGTAGCTTTCGCAGCGCCGCAAACCACTTCAACCTGTCGGCGACCATGATAAGCAAACATGTCCATTCCTTAGAAACCAGTCTGAACTCTCAGCTGATCCACCGCACCACGCGTAAGCAATCGTTAACCGACTCAGGGCAGCTTTACTATCGTGAGTGTAAGCGAATTCTCGAAGACATCAGCAATGCAGAGAACCTGATTCAGACCTTGGAAAATCAACCGCAAGGCACGGTAAAAATTAACTGCCCAGTTACCTATGGAAACAAGGTGCTCGCCCCTATCGTGGCTAAGTTTCTCGCGCATCACCCAACCATTAACGTTGAGCTGATGTTGAATAATGACCTTGTTGATCCTTACTCATCCGACATTGATTTGATTGTGCGAATTGGTGACCTATCCGATTCAAGCTTGGTCGCAAGGTATTTAGGGGATTATGAGATGTGTTACTGCGCGGCGCCCGCTTACCTAAACCAACATGCTGAAATCAGAGTATTGGAAGACTTGGCGCAGCACCCATCGCTTGGATTCAGTTACAGCAGCCAAGCTCCTCACGCCACACCGAATAAAGAACGTGTGCGCTTGATGTCGAATAATGGTGATGTGTTGCGGTATGCCGCCCTGCAGGGTGTGGGCGTGTTGTTGCAACCGACTATCTTAGTCGCAGAAGAGATTGATCGTGGAGCGCTGTTGGAAATCCTACCCGGCATGGCGCCGTTACCAAAGCCGATTCACTTGCTCTACAAAACCAAGCAACTGTCGTTGAAGAACAGAACCTTTGTCGAGTTCTTGTTAGCTGCGTTTGCTGAGTAACTAAGCGCTTTCTAAACAACAAAGACCGCTAGACTGTTTGCCATTGGCTCATCAAGCGCTTGCCAAGATCAGAGGGCGTGGTGTTATGGACGATCATCTCATCACATTGGTTGAACACCATGAAGTGTTTTAGTTCATCGCATAAAGCATGAACCAACGACTCATGGTTTTTAATTCGCTCTTCCACAACCAAGTTACGGATATTGAGCAAACCACTCTTCCTGTCGACCTTGCAATCCATTCGTGCCACCAGCTCACCTTGCCACAGAATCGGTAAGCTAAAATAACCAAACTGACGCTTGGCCTCTGGAACATAGCATTCTAGGAGGTAATCAAAGTTGAACAATGATTGCATTCGCTTTCGTTGAATCAGCAGGTTATCAAACGGAGACAGTATCTTAAGCTTGGTTCTGGAAAGAGGTTGATTCAGCAGTTCAAAAGCACCTGGCAGGACATAGTAATCAGAGCCTTGAATATCTACTTTCAGAACCTGCTTATCTTCAAGCATCTGTTGGAGTGCTCTCTGAATCAAAGGCTTTGTGTTCTTGAGTAGGTAGCTCATTTCCGACGCTATTCCAACTCCGTTAGCCTCTAAATAACGTGTTATCAGATGCTCGATGTACTCTTGTTCTGTCGGCTCAGAGGTATCAATTCCGCTCGGTAAAACTCGCTCGGTTAGGTCATACACCTTATGAAAGTTAACTCGGCTTGGCACCATTAAGTCGCCTTGCATGAACAATGTTTCTAATGCTTGCTTGGCCGGTTTACCGCCCCAACCGCCGGGGTTTGGCCTATCCCCTTCAAAATCTTTCGCCATCAACGGCCCTTCATTCTCAATACGTTTGAGAACATGAGCCATCAGTGCGTCATTCTTTTTATACCAATGCTTGAGCTTACCGCTCGCAAAGCCATTCTTGCGGTGTAGGCTGAATCGGAAGTCACGCATGGGTAAATACGCGGCGGCATGCGACCAATACTCAAATACTTCTCGACGCTCTAACAGCTTATCAAGATGGTTCAGTTGGTAATCTTGATTGCGATTCCAAAGCGTGTGGTGGTGAGCTCGCTGAATCACAGAGATGGTATCAATTTGCACATAGCCAAGGTTTTCAATCGCAGACAACGTGTTCGCCAAAGCGCCCCCATTGCGTTGCTTTTTAGGTGGCAACTTCTTAGGCGGCAGCTTTTGCGAAAGCAATACCAGTTTTTGCGCTTGAGCGAGTGACAGTGATTCCATGAAATTCAGACTCTAATTGATAGCAATGATCCGTTTATGATTCAGCAATAAGCTCTTGAAGAATCTGCTTGTAGGTTTCTACCGTCTGCGCGCCCGTTACTGCACTCTTACGGTTGAACACCACAGTAGGAACCGCAGAGATCCCCATGCGTTGCCATTCAAACTCTTGCGCTTCAATTTGCTTCAAGTTGTCGGTGTTCTTTAGGCGCTTCAGTGCCTTCGTTGAGTCTAAGCCAACCGCTTCAAGCTCTTGTGCAATGACTTCAAGATCGGACAGGTCTTTTTGCTCTGTGAGTTGAGCAGCAAAGAAGCGTAGCTTTAACTCAGTCTGTTTGCCGTGCGCTAGTGCAAAATCGAGAAGTACATGTAGATGACGTGAATTGACCATTCTCATACTGTCATAGAAATTGAAATCGAAACCAACCGCTTGGCCGCGAGCCGAAAGCTGTTCTCGTGAACGTTGGCTCTCTTCTGCGCTAGAACCGTATTTTCTCATGATATGGGCACGCAGGTTTTCGCCCTCTTGCGGCATGTCAGGGTTAAGCTCAAACGGCTGCCATTCAAGTTCAATCTGGTCTTCTAAACCAAGTTCCGCAACGGCTAGCTCTAAGTTTTTGTAACCGACTACGCACCACGGGCACATTACGTCAGAAATAATATCAAGTTGAAGTTTCTTGCTCATAATCATTCCAAATATCGTTACTAAGGCGTATCCAATTCAAAGTGAATACCCATCTTTCTGGTTAGACTACAACAAGCTGAACACTCGTTCAAATTTAACTCAATACAACAGCAGCCAACAAAAAAGCCAACTCATTTTCACGAGTTGGCTTTGATAAAAATCGAATCTAGCTTAAGAGCGTTACGCTAGCAACTTCTCAAGTACTTGGAACACACCCGCGTCAACGTTACTTGGCGCTCCAAAACGCGCGATCTCTTTTAACTTTGGATGCGCGTTTTCCATCGCGTAAGAGTGGTAGCTCTCTTTAAGCATTTCCAAGTCATTTAGGTAATCACCAAAGCTCATGGTCTGCTCGTAAGTGAAACCTAATGTGTTCTGTAGATGTTTAATCGCCGCACCTTTTGACGCTTCAGCGTTCATCACATCTAACCAAATTTTTGCGCTTACAACCACTTGGTAGTTCTCACCGAATTTGGCATCAATAGTTGGGTTCACTTTCTCTTGTGAACCGTCGAAGTGACAGATAGCCACCTTGATGAAATCGTCTTCTACCGCCAGTAAGTCTTCTACTTGCTCACGGCGATGGTAGTACTTAGAGATCTCCGCCAGAGCACGCTCATCTTTGGTTTCGATGTATGCCGATTTCTTACCGCATAGCACCACATGCGCGCCTTCAATAGCTCGAGCTTCTTTAATGATCTCTTTAATGGCATCGGTATCAAGCAAGCAGCTGTAAAGTTCTTGGCCTTTGTGCATCACTAATGTGCCGTTTTCAGCAATAAACATCATGCGATCTTTAAGCGGGGAAAATGTTTCTAGCAAGCTGTAATACTGGCGGCCAGACGCGGCAGCAAAAATAATATCTTGCGCTTCTAAGCGCTCATAAAGATTGAAAAACTCAGGGTCGAGCTTTCCATGCTCATCGAGTAAGGTGCCATCCATATCAGTCGCGATAAATTTGATGTTTTGTTGGGGCATGTCGGGCGTACCTATTATTGGATTATGATCATTCGTTATCTTGAGTAACGGTTCTGGGTTCGATTATATCGCTAGAGTCGCTGGTGAATACAATGCTTATTTTACCGCCTGTCAGTCACTGTTTCACATCTTTCCAAGGCAAACGCTAACAGAAGCGCATTCCAGTTTGAAGGGTTAAGTCCTACATACAAGATGTGCGTTAGGTCACACTCCACTATATTCTTTCCTGTCTCTCCATCACTTTATTCCGACCACAGTCATTATGATTTTAGCTATTATTACGACCTTGCTTTGCATCGTTACCGTCAAGTTTCTAATCACACTTGCGAACTTAGAGCGCCATCGTATTCACATTGAACCTAAAATATCGTTCAAAAGAACTGAGTGGCCGACTGTTTCCGTCATTATTCCTGCGCGAAATGAAGAAGACAATATTGAAATCAGCCTTGGCTCTCTATTGAAGCAGAGCTACCCAAAAGACAAGTTTGAAGTCATTGTTGTTGATGACTTTTCTACTGACTCAACCCGTGCAAAAGTAGAAGCATTGATCAGTAAGTTCGACGTTAACGCGCGCTGTATTTCAGGTAGAACGTTACCGACCGGATGGCTTGGTAAGAGCAATGCATGTATGGCTGGCGCACTCAACGCGAGCGGTGAATATGTGTATTTCATTGATGCAGATACCGATTCAGCACCCGCGATGCTACAGAGCGTTATCGACTTTGCTATCCAACAAAAAACTGATCTCTTATCGTTTAATCCAAAACAAACTTTTGCGTCTGTGGCAGAAAAAGCGACCTTGCCGGGCATCTTTCTATCGATCGCATCTTATATGAACTTTAAAAACTCGAACGACATGACTAAGGAAGAAGCGATTGCTAACGGTCAGGCGATGTTGTTTACCCGAAAATCCTACGACGCAGTCGGTGGACACGCCGCAGTAGCAAACGCGATATCGGAAGACATCGCCTTTGCAAAAGTCATGAAGGTCAATGGATTTAAGATTTTCTGGGCATTTGCAGACAAACTAATGAGTACGCACATGTATTCAGACTTCAACTCAATCTGGGCTGGCTTTTCCAAAAACATGAATCTTATTGTGAATTGTCAATCGCAAGCACAAGCTTTAAAAGTCTTCATCAAAGCCAACATCATCGCATGGGCGGGACCGCTTTTGATGCTGGTATCGGCGAACGCCTTCATCAGTGACATGTCTGCCATTCATGCTTATTCGCTCATTGTCAGCTCTGTGATGCTCTTGGTGTCGATCGTCACCTACTTCATTTTGGTTAAGGAACTGTTTGTTCCCGCAAAATTTGCGTTAACCGTACCCTTCGGTATTTGTGTTCAAAGCCTACTCGTGCTGAACAGTTACCGCTTATCTAAAACCAATAAAATCAGCTGGAAAGGGCGCTCATTAACATGATGAATAAGATTATTACTTTGCTTCTTCTTGCTTGTTCAGTTTCGGTGTTTGCATCAGACACCGATGGCTGGTCACTGGCACGCGATAAAAAAGGCATCGAGGTTTATAACCGTAAAATTGAAGGCAGTCACTTTAAAGAATTTCGAGCAGAAGGCGACATCAACGCGTCCCTCACTTCTATTATCGCACTCTTTATCGATACCTCTGTTGGCACGCAATGGGTAGAAAACATCGATGACATGGAAGAAATAGAGCATTTTAGTGCGGCGCACACGATCACCAAAACCTATACCAAGGCACCTTGGCCAGTTGCCGATCGTGAAGCTATCGTAGAGAACGTCATCACTCAAGATCCAGAGACGATGGTTGTCACCATTGGTCAGCATGGTAGGCCTGATTACCTGCCAAACAATAATAAAAAAATCATCAGAGTGGCTGAATTAGAGGCGAGTTGGATCCTGACACCAATCGACGAAAACACCACCCATATCTCTTATCGGGTATTGAGTGATCCAGGTGGCGATATTCCGTATTGGCTCATTAACATGGTGGCCGTTTCTCAGCCTTACAACACGCTTCGCGGGTTATCTAAGATGTTGGATTCTGGTGAGTACACCGATCGTCGCCTTGATTTCATCGAGAACTACACGTCACTTTAACAATGCAATGAATACTCTAGAGGTCTATATTGTGAAATTTCCATTCTCTCCAATCGCAGCGATATTGCTTGTAGCATCAAGTTCAGTATTTGCTAATCAAATTATTGTCGATACTAAAGGTGTTGATGAAACACAGTATCACGCCGATCTGTATGAATGTGAGCAATACGCTCAACAAGTGAAGCCTGAAGAGGTCGATTCTCTTGGCAGCGATATTGTCGGTTCAACCGCTAAGGGTGCAGCGCTGGGTGCGGTTGGTGGAGCCGTCTCTGGCGGGAGTGGTCATGATGGTGCAAAAATTGGTGCTGGCATCGGTATTATCAGCGGCGCTTTAAAGCACGGTGCTCAAAAAAGACAATCCGCCGAGCTATCTGAGCAGCAGAAGTTTCAAGTGAATCGTAACTGTATGATCAACCGAGGCTATACCGTTCTTAACTAGCGGATAACCGAGCAAAATGGCGTTTAATCGATGTTCACGCCATTTTGCGTAGCTGAGTCAAAGCAGAGTTCAACCATAGTCCCTGAATCGCCACCTTAAAGTTCGTTCAAATAGACAGTGAGCATTGACCCCTATTTAAAATAGGCTTATCATTAATCGTCTTTTAACGATTAATGAAAGTGAGACGTCAATATGAACTCAACTTGCTCGACATCTGGTGGCTGTTCTCTGCCCATCGAACACGGTGATGCTAAAGCAGAAAAGCAAATGGCCGCACTGGCGAAAGCACTCGCTCACCCAGCAAGAATACGTATATTGAGTATCCTTTCCACGTTAGAAAAATCGGGCGGCTGCTTGAACAGTGATCTGGTGAGTGAATTGGGTTTAGCTCAATCAACGGTATCAGAGCACTTAAGAATATTGAAAGCCTCCGGTTTTATTACGGCTGAGTCGATTCCGCCGAAGATGTGTTACCGCATCGACCGCGACAATATTCAACGCTTCGAATCGATATTTAACAGCATTTTAAAATAGAAGTTCACGCTTGAATGATCGGCTTTGATAGCCTTTACTTTTAAGCGTGTTTTTTTGCCACAACCAATCGTCTTTCGACGATTTACGATATCAACTAAGAGAGATTATCATGAAACCAAAGTTAGGTTTTCTAGATCGCTACTTAACACTGTGGATTTTTATTGCCATGGGCCTTGGTGTACTACTCGGCACCCTATTCCCACAGATCGAACAGTGGAACGATTCAATGTCTGTTGGCACCACTAACATTCCGCTTGCGGTTGGCCTTATCTTAATGATGTACCCACCTCTGGCTAAGGTTAACTACAACCTGCTAGGCACTGTGGTAAAAGATAAGAAAGCCATTAAGCTCTCTTTGATCATGAACTGGATCGTTGGTCCAATTCTGATGTTTGTATTGGCACTAACTTTCTTGGGAGACCACCCAGGTTACATGGTTGGGGTGATTCTGATTGGTCTTGCTCGTTGTGTGGCGATGGTTCTGGTTTGGAACGACATCGGCGGCGGTAACAAAGAGTACGGCGCGGCATTGGTTGCTCTAAACAGTGCATTCCAAGTGGTGAGCTACAGCTTTATGGCGTGGTTGTTCATCAGCGTTCTTCCACCAGTATTTGGTTACGAAGGCATGTTGGTTGATATCTCGATGATCGACATTGCACACAGTGTACTTATCTACCTAGGTATACCATTCCTAGCGGGCTTCCTAAGCCGTAAGATCCTTGTGTCGATGAAAGGCGAGCAGTGGTACAACGACGTATTTATTCCACGCATCTCTCCAATCACACTGATTGCACTACTGGCGACTATCGTTCTGATGTTCAGCCTGAAAGGTGAAATGATTGTTGAACTGCCAATGGACGTTCTATTAATTGCGGTTCCACTGACTATCTACTTCACTGCGATGTTCTTCATCAGTTTCTTCATCGGTAAAAAGATGGGCATCGAGTACGACAAGAACGCATCAATTGCATTTACAGCAACAGGTAACAACTTCGAGCTAGCGATTGCCGTGGCTATCTCAGTATTCGGTATCAACTCAGACCAAGCGTTTGCAGGCGTTATCGGTCCACTGATTGAAGTCCCTGTGCTGATTTACCTTGTGAACGTGGCGCTTAAGATGAAAGACAAGTACTACAACGGTCAGACGGTTAAACCTAGCGTATAGCATCTACGTCTACACCTAGAACTAGAACTAACAAAAAGCAGCATCACTTTGAACAGAAAGGCTCACACGTTAAACGGTGAGCCTTTTCTTTATTCAGTTTCGTCTAATAGGCCTTTCAATGCTTGTTCAAGCCAAAGTAATGCAGGACCTTTTGAGCGTGTTTTAGACAGAACAAGATCAACCGGAGGCGACCAAGTTTTATGGTCAAATGACACATTCACCTCTACCAAGCGCTGTTTAATAAGCTCTTCTTCAACAAGGTGTTTCGGTAAGTATGCCCAACCGATATCGCTACCAAGAATCATCTCTTTAATGACGATAAAGCTGTTTGACCACCATACCTTTCCGGCAATCAGCGGAAACTGATCCATCACCTTACCTTTGTCTCCCCTCAACATTAACTGACGATGCGGGAGTAAGTCAGAGAGTTTCGCCACACCTGTTTTTGCGAGCGCATGACTTGGATGACACACAGCAATAAACGGTAAGTGACCGATAAAGCAAGGCTCAGAACCGACATCAAAAGCCAAGTTAGTAAACATTAATCCAATGTCGGCCCTCTCTTCGATAATTAACGGATTGACCTCTGTCGTGGTACACGCAACCAGTTCCACTTCAGTCGCAGGGAATTGTTGACTGAACTGACTAAAGATCTTAGATAGATTCGGGACCAATAGTGAATCATCTAATGCAATTTTGATGAGCCCCTCTTCACCACTGCCCATCGCACTAACCGTCACATTCAGATCTTCAACCTGAAGCACGATCGCTTTCACCTGTTTAAATAACTGCTCGCCCGCTTTGGTTAGTGAAGGCTTTCGAGTCGAACGATCAAAAAGCTCAACATTAAAATCTATTTCAAGATTACTGATGCCTTGGCTCACCGCCGACTGCACCTTCCCCAAATGACGAGCACTGGCAGAAAATGACCCTAATTCAACGGCATACACAAACATTTTCAGTTGTTCAATGTTGTACATTCGGTTTCTCCCAAATCTTACTATCACAAGATGTGATGCTAACTATCTTTATATTATCACTTAAGTAGATATTATCTAGCCAAGTCATTTGCCCATCGGCGGCTATTTAATCGTAAAGAGAGTTAGAAAAATGTCACATAAAGAACGCATGTTGCACATGGTGCTATTTGAAGTGTTCGCACTGATCATGATGGCGGGGCTAGCAACCTACATTACTGGCAATGGAGCTGGGGAAATGGCGGGGTTAGCACTTGCAATATCATTGATAGCGATGGCTTGGAACTACGTTTACAACTATGGCTACGACAAAATTTACGGAGCAGACCGAAGCAAAAGAACCACGAAAACACGTATCCTGCACGGATTAGGTTTTGAGCTTGGCTTAATGACAGTGACTCTACCTGTCTTGATGTGGGTTCTACAACTCGACTTCCTAACCGTACTGATCATGGACATCGGCCTAGTTATTTTCTTCGTACTTTACGCGATTGCGTTCAACTGGGCGTATGACTCGGTTCGATATCAATTGGTTGCGAAAGGAAAAGTGGCAGCTCTGGTTTAGAGCGGTAAGTTCGTCTCGTATAACAAGAACATACACCCAAATGAAAACTGCCAAACTACAACATAGTTGGCAGTTTATTCATTTATGCATATAAGCTCATTTGTTAACTCCCTTGTTACATAGCAAAAACATCACACAGCCCTCCCTAATTAAGTCTAATAATCCGCCACTCACGAAGTAGCATCACAAATCCAAACATAAACTCCTCGTACCAGTTGCGCATTCATTTACATATAGGTAGTTTGAGCGGCTTCGCAACTTATCAATTCGAGCAATGACGTTCATGCGAGCATCTTTTTCGAGCAAAAGTGTTCGGATTAACATTTCAAGTGACTTTAATTAACAATTTTATGCTCAAACGCTCACTTTTGATGTTCGTTTATTTTCGAGTTCGCAAATATATGCACAATGCACGTGCTAGATAAGCAAAACTAAAAAGGACTCGAACATGACAACAAACAAACACCCTTCTTTATTTGGGCAATGCTTGGCTGAATTTATCGGTACAGGATTACTCATATTCTTTGGCGTTGGCTGTGTGGCCGCTCTGGTATTAACTGGTGCGACATTCGGACAATGGGAAATCAGCATCATCTGGGGCTTCGGTGTTGCGATTGCAATTTACTGTACTGCCGGCGTTTCAGGCGCACACATCAACCCAGCCGTAACGATTGCACTGGCCATGTTCCATGGCTTTGATAAAGCAAAAGTGGTGCCTTACATCATTTCGCAACTGCTTGGCGCTTTCTGCTCTGCAGCATTGGTTTACAGCCTGTACAGCAACCTATTTACTGACTACGAAATCGCACATAACTTCGTTCGTAGCAGCCAAGACGCACTATCAACTGCTGGTATCTTCTCGACTTACCCACATGCTTCACTTTCTTTCTTCGGCGCTTTTGCTGTGGAATTCGTGATTACTGCAGTGTTGATGTTTGCCATTTTAGCGTTAGGTGATGAGAACAATGGCGCATCTCGCGGCGCAATGAACCCTCTACTGATCGGTATTCTTATCGCGGTTATCGGTGGTTCTTTAGGTCCACTGACTGGCTTTGCAATGAACCCTGCTCGTGACTTCGGACCAAAACTTTTTGCTTACTTTGCAGGTTGGGATTTCGCACTAAGCGGTGCTCGTGATATTCCTTACTTCATCGTTCCAATTCTTGCTCCAATTGCTGGTGCGTGTTTTGGTGGTTGGTTGTACCCACGTGTTATCGGTGCTTACCTACCAGTTGAAGGCCAAGGCTGCACAATTCCAAACCAATGTGAAACAGAACAAGAAGCTGAACAAGCTCAAGCTTAATCACTAAGCGCCCCTACATTTACTAAAATATAAATAACAAAAGAAAAAGGATTCTTACCATGACCGAGCAAAAATACATTGTTGCCCTAGACCAAGGCACCACAAGCTCTCGCGCTGTAATCCTCGACCACGATGCAAACATCGTTAGTTCTTCTCAACGTGAATTTACTCAAATCTACCCGAAAGCGGGTTGGGTTGAGCATGATCCAATGGAAATCTGGGCAACGCAAAGCTCTACATTGGTTGAAGCGCTGGCTAAAGCAGGCATCCGCAGCGATGAGCTAGCGGGCATTGGTATCACTAACCAACGTGAAACCACCATTGTTTGGAACAAAGAGACAGGTAAGCCGGTTTATAACGCCATCGTATGGCAGTGTCGCCGTACAGCAGACATCTGTGAAGACCTTAAAGCGCGTGGCCTAGAAGACTACGTACGTGACAATACTGGCTTAGTCCTTGACCCGTATTTCTCAGGTACCAAAGTAAAATGGATTCTAGACAACGTTGAAGGCGCTCGCGAAGACGCTGAAGCTGGCAAACTACTGTTCGGTACGGTTGATACTTGGTTGGTTTGGAAGATGACTCAAGGACGTGTTCACGTTACGGATTACACTAACGCGTCACGTACTATGTTGTTCAACATCAACGACCTATGCTGGGATCAAAAGCTACTTGATGAAATGGGGATCCCGTCATCAATGATGCCAGAAGTGAAGCGTTCTTCTGAAGTTTACGGTCAAACGAACCTTGGTGGTAAAGGCGGTACTCGTATTCCAATCGCGGGTATTGCGGGTGACCAACAAGCTGCACTTTACGGTCAAATGTGTGTAGAAGCAGGCCAAGCTAAGAACACTTATGGTACTGGTTGTTTCCTTCTAATGAACACAGGCCAAGAGAAAGTCACATCGAAAAACGGCCTTCTAACCACACTGGCATGTGGCCCTAAAGGCGAACCTGCATACGCACTGGAAGGTGCAGTATTCATGGGCGGCGCATCAATCCAATGGCTACGTGATGAAATGAAACTACTGGCTGGCGCAGAAGACTCTGAGTACTTCGCAACCAAAGTAGATTCTTCAAACGGCGTTTACGTAGTCCCTGCATTTACTGGTTTAGGCGCACCATACTGGGATGCTTACGCTCGCGGTACGATTGTTGGCCTGACTCGTGGTGTTAACTCTAACCACATCATCCGTGCAACCTTGGAAGGTATTGCTTACCAAACGCGTGACGTACTAGACGCGATGCAAGCGGACTCTGGCATCAAGCTAGCAAACCTACGTGTTGATGGCGGCGCAGTAGCGAACAACTTCCTAATGCAATTCCAATCAGACGTGCTTGATACTGAGGTTCACCGTCCTGAAGTAACTGAAGTAACGGCTCTGGGTGCAGCATACCTTGCTGGTCTAGCAGTTGGTTTCTGGGACAGCATCGATGAGCTTCAAGACAAAGCAGTACTAGACCGTACGTTCTTGCCACACCACGATGAAGAAAAGCGTAACCGCCGTTACAAAGGTTGGAAGCGTGCTATCAAGTGTGCACAAGTTTGGTCTGAACTGCACGATGACGACGAAGAGTAAAATCGAGCGTTCGAATAATCACTCTCTTATCGATTGAATTGTTCGTTCCTCAGTAAACGAAACTAAAAAGAGCACTATTTTGTGCTCTTTTTTGCGTTTGGAGCCAATTTTTCATGTTTTGATCAACGTTTTTGCGGTTTGGACATAATTCCTTACTATCATTACTTCTCTCTCCTCATCAATTCGAGCACAATAGCGCGAGTTAATATTTTCGATTGTGACGCGCTAGAGCCCATAGCGTGCAGGGAGTGGTAAGTTAAGTGAAGCAGATACCAAGACACCAGCAGATTGTAGACCTGGTAAAAACACAAGGATATGTGAGCACCGAAGAGCTCGTAGAGAAGTTCGATGTTAGCCCACAAACCATCAGACGAGACCTCAATGAGCTGGCTGATAGCAACAAAATCCGTCGTTATCACGGTGGTGCAACCATTCCTCTTAGCTCAGAAAACACCTCTTACAACACGCGTAAAGCGCTTAACTTCAATGAAAAAGATGTGATTGCCGACGAGCTGGTTAAACACATTCCAGATGGTGCAACCTTGTTCGTTGATATCGGCACCACACCAGAATCCGTGGCACGCGCGCTGAACAAAAACCACAAACAACTCAGAGTCGTGACTAACAACATCAACGTTGCCAGTATCCTGCTACCAAACCCAGAGATAAAGGTTATCTTGGCAGGTGGCGAAGTGAGAAACCGTGATGGCGGTATCGTGGGTGAAGCAACACTCGATTTCGTGAAGCAGTTCCGCCTCGATTTCGGCATTCTAGGGATCAGCGGCATCGACTTTGACGGCTCACTGCTTGATTTTGACTACCATGAAGTTCGAGTGAAGCAAGCTATCATCGAAAACAGCCGCAGCATCTTCCTGGCAGTCGACCACAGTAAGTTTGGTCGTAACGCGATGGTTAAGCTCGGCAATATCTCTCAGGCCCACATGGTGTTTACTAATAAGCAGCCACCGGAAGAGATCCTGAACATCCTCAAGGATTCATCGATCCCATTGGAAGTGATCGAGACCGCGTCTCAACCACTAGCGTCGGACGAATAAAAAAACGCTCAGAAATCATGTTCATTAAAAGAGCCCATTATTGATAGATCACTTTATCGATAATGGGCTTTTTTGTTACTTGGAAAGTCGCACTTGAACATGATTAATATCACTTCTATGCTCGAATGAGAGTTATTTGGAACCTTCGCTGTCATAAGCGAAGGTTTTTTTATGCGCAAATCACATAAAACGCGCATAAACGAAAATAATAAATGACCGCAAACGAAAGTTCATATAGGATTCAATTATGTTCTAAAATGCTCGTTCGCTCAGAAAGAGGTCAAAACCATGAGTGCTCAACAAAATAATTCAAACAACAGTACATCTTCCACTTTAGACTTGATCGTGATTGGCGGCGGCATCAATGGTGCAGGCATCGCGGCAGATGCAGCAGGTCGTGGTCTAAACGTTGGCTTATACGAAGCAAATGATTTCGCGTCTGCGACGTCTTCTGCTAGCTCAAAGCTTATCCACGGTGGCCTACGCTACCTTGAACATTACGAATTTCGTTTGGTTTCGGAAGCACTCGCTGAACGTGAAGTCTTGTTAAGAAAAGCGCCTCACGTTGCTCAGCCAATGCGTTTCCGTTTACCTCATCGACCATTTTTACGCCCAGCTTGGATGATTCGCTGTGGCCTATTCCTTTACGATAACTTAGGTAAACGTACGACGCTTCCTGGAAGTAAAACGGTGAACTTGGCTCAATCAGGTTTGCTTAAACCAGAAATGAAAACAGGTTTCGAATACTCAGACTGCTGGGTAGATGATGCGCGTATGGTATTGCTGAACGTGTTGGCGGCGAAAGAAAACAACGCAGAAGTACGTAACTACTGCCGTGTTGAAAAAGCGCACCGCGAAGGTGGTATTTGGCATGTGACGATCCTTGATGTGATGACAAACCAACGCTTTGAACGCAAAGCAAAAGCGCTTGTTAACGCTGCTGGTCCTTGGGTTAAACAGTTCTTTGATGATGGATTAGAGCAGGCTTCGCCTCGTAATATTCGTCTGATCAAAGGCTCGCACATTGTTGTGCCACGCATTCATGACGAACCACAAGCGTACATTCTGCAAAACAAAGATAATCGCATTGTGTTCATGATCCCTTACCTAGATAAGTTCTCGATCATCGGTACTACCGATCTTGAATACAAAGGCGACCCACGCAACGTTGCAATTGATGATGTCGAAGTGGATTACTTGATTGATATTGTTAACCAACACTTTGTTAAACAGCTTGGTCGTGAAGATGTGGTTTGGACATACAGTGGCGTAAGACCACTTTGTGACGACGAATCAGATTCACCACAAGCGATCACTCGAGACTACACATTGGAATTGGACGCAGAGCTTGATCAAGCACCACTGCTTTCGATCTTCGGTGGCAAGTTGACCACTTATCGTAAGCTCGGCGAAGCGGCACTTAATAAGCTTGAGCCACACCTAACCAACATGGGCGCACCATGGACAGCGAACGACACGCTTCCAGGCGGTAACTTTAGTTGCAGCAGAGAGCAGCTTGCGAAGATGATCCACACGAAATACCCTTGGGCATCTGAAGCGTTATTACTTCGCTACGTGACTCAATTTGGTACTTACACATGGAAACTATTGGAAGGCGCAAATAGCGAAGCTGACCTTGGCATCCAGTTCTCAAGCGAAGCCCATGGCGTTTATCAAGTTGAAATCGATTACTTGATTAATGAAGAGATGGCGATGACTGACGAAGACATCTTGTGGCGCAGAACCAAACTTGGCTTATACATGAGCGAATCCGAGCAGCAAGCGGTGACGGATTACCTGAAAGAGAAACTACAAAGCAAGGTAGTGAGCTTTTCTCAAGTAGGCTAACCCCACCAGCCTAAGCATGGTTCAAGAACATACTTAACAACGAAGCTTAGCGTCCCCCGCGCTAAGCTTTTTTATTGCCTGCTATTCCGACCTAAGAACTCGATTGATCGTCTCCTTCGCACGGACTGAGGCTTTGTTCACTCCCCCATTTTCAACAAAAACTAAATAGTGTTTTATTAATCCGGTTGATTATCAACTTCATAAAAGGTTGCTATTCTTTACCTCAATGAAACGACACATTTAAAAACGCTCACCATGTCAGCGCTTTAATAACGTTTGTCTCTATGTTTTCTCCCAATACGGCGGATTACCATAATATTCAGAGAAGTAGTCAATGAAGGCTCTCACCTTTGGTGCAAGTAACCTTGTGCTTGGGTACACAGCCCAAATTGCAGGCTCTGATGTTAATGGGTAATCTTCTAATATTTGAACCAGCTGACCGCTTTTCAGTTGTTCATAGGCACACCAATTCGATGTCACCGTGATACCCATACCACCTGAGGCTGCGTCACGCAGTGCTTCTCCGTTATCTGCCCTGAACGACCCAGATGCCTTAATCGTCTTAGGCCCGCTTTCAGTATTGAACGTCCAGTTTTCTAAACCAATTAAGCTAATACACTGATGATCATTAAGATCTCGAGGTGTGGCTGGCTTACCATATTTGATTAAGTAATCAGGCGATGCACACACAATACGCTTGTCTGTCGCAAGTTTTCGGGCAATCAGTGTCGAGTCTTTCAGCTCCGAGATACGAATCGCGATATCAAAGCCACCCTCAACAACATCCACCATCGAATCTGATAGCCTGAGATCGACTTTTAACCCAGAGTAGCGCTCTAAGAATCCAGGTAAGGCAGGAACAAGATGCAAACGTCCAAAAGACGCAGATGCGGTAACTCGCAACGTTCCGGTTGGAGAATCACAACCCACACCGACCGCCGATTTGGCAGCATCCACGCTCGATAACACTTCTTCAGCATGAGGTAAGAATGCTTCCCCCTCTTCGGTTAAAGAGACCTTACGAGTGGTTCGGTGGACCAAGCGAACGCCTAACTTGTCTTCCAGTTTACTGATGTGCGAGCTTGCAACAGCAGGAGACAAACCAAGCTCTTGCCCAGCCATGCTGATGTTATGTGTGGAAGCTAAACGAACAAACAATTTGAGGTGTTCAATATTCATGAGATTACCAATAAAATCTTAAAAATCGCGTACCAGTAACCCTCATTATGCGTCATTCACATAATAATACAACGTATTAACTCAGTTGAATTGTGAAGAAGTGATTGAGCCAAAACGAAAAAAAACTCCCGAAGGAGTTTTTTTGTCTAAGTCTGCAATTCGCCATTTAGCTAGTCAGCAAAATTACCAACTCACTAGCCAGTTAAACGTGCATGCAGTGCATCTTTCAGTACAGAACGATCATGTTTCAGTTGGTGCATCGAGCCGTCATCAATGGGTGAATCTTTCAGCTCAAGCTTACGAATCTCTTTATCAAGGTTGTCGTACGTCTTCATGTCTGCTGCAAAGCCATCGTCAGTTTTAACAAGCTCAGCAATTTTATCTTTCATTTCAGGAAATTCGTGAACAAGAGAATGATTTTCACCTAGCATAGAAACCTCTTAAGTTGAGTAAAGTGATTGGTATTACGCATTCATTATTAACCTTAGCAAGGGAGTCAAATAACAAATGAGATCCAGTACACAGCATAGAATATAGACAATTCAGATTCACAAATTTACAACATCCACCAAGAAAATGGCTTTGCTGATTTTGAATTGTCTCAGTAACGGAAGTAGGTTTATGGCGATTATCCCGCCTCGAAAACAATACTTCTTTCGATTTTTACTTAGCCTGCAAGTATCGTTTTTAGCTAAACGCTACCAAGCAAACGTCTGAATAACACTGTCTTTAGCCATTGGGTTTGATGCTATCGCATGGTTCACCTTAGCCAAAAATTGCTCTCTTGAATCAAGCAGGAAACCTTTCTGAGTCACGATGTTATTACCATGGTCGCCCCAATAGAAAGTGTCGATGTTTAGATTCTCAAGCAGATACTTTTCTTCTTCTAAGATCTGAAGTTGCGTCGGCATAACGAACTTGCCATCTTTTACTTCTTGTTCCATCACGGTTCCTGGCTGAATCGCTAACGCCATTGGCGCTATCTGCTCAGGCTTCATGATATTCAGTAATCTTGTGGTCTCGACAATATGTTCACGTGATCGATCACGACCGCCAAGGCCGAAGATAAACGAAAGTAAGGTTTCAATGCCGGCTTCTTTGGCTAATTCCATGCCTTCGATCGCTTGTTCTGGTGTCATGCGCTTTTTGATGTTGTCGAGTACAACCGCATCGCCTGACTCCAACCCCGCATAAGCCATAGTGAGACCGGCACTTTTAAGCTCTTTAAGTTCGCTCAAGCTTTTACGACGGAAATCGTTCAAACCACTATAGAGCGATACTTTTCTGCTTTCTGGAAAGGTATGACGAAGCTTATCCAAAATCTTAAGGAGATAATCCGTGCGGGCGGCCATCACGTTGCCATCGATAAGGAAAATTGATTCAACATAAGGATAAATCAGGCGAGCTTCTTCGATATCTTTAAACACATCCTCAATATCACAAACCTTGAACCGTTTATCGCTGAACATATTACAGAACGTGCACGTGTTGATACTGCAACCTAAAGTGGTTTGAATCAGAATGCTCTTCGCCTCTGTCCATGGACGATATACTTTTCCCTCATATTTCATATTGGTTTCTCCGGTCTATAAGCACGAGAGCGTGCTTTAATAAAACAGAGTTTATCAACACCAGTATTCATTGATAATTCGCGATATAGTCGAATCATTTTTTAGATTTTGTATAAAATAAAAGCCTTGTGACAACACAAGGCTTTGTAGGGGTAACTCTCTACCGGAGCAGCTGAAAATGTGTTTCCACAAAAGAAGATTAGCTGCTGCACCCTTGGGTATGAACTCGATTCATGTCGTCACCGACTTGTGCTTCTTGAGACCCCGTCGATTGGCATCCTGCCACGAATAACAGCGTTACAGATAAGATAAGCCATTTCATAATAAATCCTCTTTCGGTCATGACTAAAGCATAGTGCTTAAAAGCGCGGATACCTCAGTCATTAACTAAAACCTTACCTACCGATAAGGCCTTGGTTAATGAACAAAGCATCGCTTCTTTAACTAACGACCTGCTTTTGTACAAAAAACTTTCACTTCAACGAATGAAAATCGTACAAGAGCGAAAATAGGACAGCTATGGAACTAAGAATAAGAACTAGAAGTTAGTCACTCGTCGCCAAACGTACAGCCGCTTCTGCATGAATGGCTGTGGTATCAAACAAGGGAACATCAGTGTGTTGCTGCTGAATCAGGAGGGCGATTTCAGTACAGCCCAGAATAACGGCTTCTGCACCTTGTTGGCCTAGCTTCTCAATGATTTGACGGTATACATCTCGAGATTCTTCTTTTACTTGGCCTCGACACAGCTCTTGATAAATGATGTTGTGGACTTTCTCTCGGTCACTCTCATCAGGAATCACCACATCGATACCGAATTTGTTAGTCAGACGGCCTTTATAGAAATCTTGTTCCATGGTGAAAGCGGTACCGAGTAATCCAACTTTCTTTACACCCTGTTCAAGCAACTTCTGCGCTGTGGTATCAGCGATGTGCAAGATAGGAATCGTGACCTTCTCTTCGATCTCAGGAACGATCTTATGCATGGTATTGGTACAGATCAGGATGAAGTCCGCTCCGGCTTTCTCTACCGATAAAGCCGCGTCCGATAAGATATCCGCCGTCTCAGCCCAGCGACCTTGATGTTGAAGCTTTTCTATCTCATCGAAGTTCACGCTGTACATACAAACCTTTGCAGAATTGAGCCCGCCGAGTGTGGCTTTAACGCCCTCGTTGATGGATTTGTAGTAGCTCACTGTCGACTCCCAACTCATACCACCGAGCAAACCGATCGTTTTCATTTTGCTATTCCTTTAATTTCCGACTAACTCGATTAAACCGTCATGCATTGAAAATTTATAGTACGTTCTTGCTTAAAGCGAACCCATAACCCTTATTCCTTTCAAACGATTGCTTTCAAACCGTTCATTCCCAAAACCTCCGCTCACAAAAAAGGCTCGAATTTAAAATCCGAGCCTTTGAAGTTTTGACCAAGGGTATACTTGGCGTTAGTACACCTCACACCAATCTAATTTCATGTCGATCAGTGTCCAATCCTCTCTGGAATTCGCCTCATCTAGCGCTTTATCAAGCTTGCCAACGTGAGACTCACGATCGTACTGCCACTCGCGCTCAGCATCAGTGTGATGAACAATCATCGCCATTGAGTTGGGTTGGCTCGTAGCCCATTGCATCATCGCTTGGTCACCGTCTGAGTTGCCGACCGCTAGAATAGGTTTCTTGCCGATAATATGCTGAATGTTAGTGACCTTTCCGGCTTTGTCATCAATGGTCAAAATGGACGAGTCTTTAGTAACGGTTGGCTTACCATCGTTGTAGCTGTAGTTGTATTTAAGCGCGCTACCGATGATTTGCTCTGTAGGAATATTATAAGCTTGTGGAGCCCACGCTCTCATGAAATCAACGCCTCCGCCCGACACAATATAAGTCTTAAAGTCATGCTCTTGCAGGTAAGTCAGCATCTCTTTCATTGGCTGATAAGTAAGGTCTGTGTAGGCTTTGTTGAAGCGTTTATCTTTTGTTACCGTCAGCCATTGCTCAACGTCTTGCTGGTATTGCTCAACAGTCATACCAGAATGTGTCGCCATGATGATTTTCAATAGCCCTTCTTCACCGCTGCCCAGAACGCTCTCAATATCACCTTCGAGTACAAACTTAAACGGTGCTTCGGTTTTCCATTCAGGGTGATCAGGCGCCATCTCTTTTACACGATCTAGTGCAAAGGCTAATTGGAAGTAATAAGGCTTTTCCGACCAAAGCGTACCGTCGTTATCGAACACGGCAATGCGATCTTCAATTGCCACGAACGTATCAGACTCAGCTTTAGTGGCTTGCCCAACAAAGTCGACGATAGCGGATTTGCTCTCGCTGTCCTTCCAAGAAGGCAGCAAGTTGGGATCACAATCTTTAGCAAAAGATGAGAAAGAGAGACTGGATAAGATCGCGACAGATAAGAGGGTTATTTTCTTCATAGCAACTACCATGTTGTTGAATTAATTGTAGGGTTTAATTCAATTCATCCTAGTTGGTCTACTCTGATTTGCCACTTATGAACACTATAACCAATGCTCATGTTGGTATTAGATTAGTACCACAGCTAAGCTGGCTGAGGGTGCTCTGCGATGTATTTATCGAGAACTTAAAAGGAGACAAACAAAAAAGCAGAACTTCAATTCCTCAAAGTTCTGCTTTATCAATCCATGACTGCTTACACTCTGCGCTTTTTGAAAGCGTGCCAGCCAGCGCTGAGAATTGTTTTTACCACCACACCGAGTGCGCTTAGTTTTGGGTCGGCTTTCTTGCCAGAGGCAATGCGCCACATCTGATGTTCATACCAAACCAGCCCGACCATCGCCACCTTGTCTAATGCGGGTTTTCCTGTGGTTGGCACCGTTAGTGGCATGCCGTGGCTAGGGTTTTCAATTAACTTGTTAGGGAAATCAGGATCAACCGCCATTGTTCGCGCAATACCAATAAAATCGGTCGCCGAGGTGTTTAATGCTTCATTCATTGCTTGCGCGGTTCGAAAACCACCCGTGACCACCAGCGGTGTACTCACGAGTTTTCTCGCCTTAACCATGTAATCCATAAAATACGCTTCACGTTTTACTGTGCTGGACTTGATTGATTCAGCTTTGCTCTTTGAACCCATCATTGATGGACTTTCATAGGTGCCGCCAGAGATCTCAATCAGGTCGATACCGTTATCACTCAGTGTTTGCACAACCTGCATCGACTCTTCTTCAGTGAAGCCACCTTTCATGAAGTCGGCGCTGTTGAGCTTAATTCCGACAGGGAAATCTTCACCAACCTCTTTTCGAATCGCGCGATAAACCTCAAGCACGAAACGAAGTCTGTTTTCGAGTGACCCACCCCATTTGTCTTGGCGTTGATTGTGTCTAGAAGACAAAAACTGACTGACAAGATAACCATGAGCACCGTGAATCTGTACACCAGTAAAACCCGCTTGTTTTGCAAGCTTTGCACTCAGCGCGAATTTATCAATGATTGCGATTATTTCCTTCTCAGTCAGAGCTCGTGGCGTATTAAAGCCTTTTTCTAATCCACGCTCTAAAGAGATAGCCGAAGGAGCAACCGGGCTATCACATAAGAATTTAGGAATTTGCTTACCTGGGTGATTCAGCTGCATCCATATCTGCGAACCATTCTGTGTTCCGGCACTCGCCCACTCACGAAATACGCTTAAATCACTGTGCTCATCCAACACCACGTTTTTAGGTTCACCAAGCGCACCTCTATCGACCATCACGTTACCCGTCATGGATAGACCAATTCCTCCTTGAGCCCAACGCTGGTAAAGCGTGACTAAACCTTGCTTAGGGTTATGATGTTTATCACCTAGCTGTTCACTCATTGCCGATTTGAACAGGCGATTTTTGATCACTTGGCCATTAGGAAGAAAAAAAGGGTCGTTGAGGCAGATTGGATTCATGCGCGTGGTTACTTTCTTGGGTTTATATATTGAGTCCAGTATGCCCTATTTTATCCGACAGTTCTGAGCATTTGGTGCCTATTTCGAAGCAAGTTTCACTCAATAATAAAATGCCAGCGGCATAGCAGCTGGCATTAATCGATTATAAATAGAATCTCAAAAACTGGGCTGACGCTGCTGAAATATGTCAACCAGAAAGGCTCTAATGCCCTTTACGCTCATGGTAATTGTCGTTATTGTGATTCTCTACGCCATCATCACAAGGACTGTCTGAGAGTTATGAACAGCACGATTGAAACTATTCTGGGGCACCGCTCCATTCGTCAATATACAAATCAACCGATTGAAAAAGCACAACTTGATGTGATTATTCAGGCTGGTCTCGCGGCTTCGTCATCGAGCTTACTGCAGGCTGTTTCTATCGTGAGAGTGACAAACAAAGAGAAGCGTAAACTGCTAGCCGAATACGCAGGCAATCAAGCTTACGTGGAGAACGCGGCTGAGTTTTTGGTGTTCTGTATCGACTATCAACGCCACGCTCAAATCAACCCTGAAGTGAAAACCGACTTTACTGAACTGACCCTGATTGGCGCTGTCGATTCTGGCATCATGGCGCAAAACTGCATGTTGGCTGCTGAGTCTCTAGGTTTAGGTGGCGTGTACATTGGCGGGCTGCGTAACAGCGCACAACAAGTCGATGAACTGTTAGAACTACCACAACATACCGCCGTGTTGTTTGGGATGTGCTTAGGTCATCCGGCACAGCAACCAGAGGTCAAGCCTCGCCTTCCAGCTCACGTGGTGATGCACGAAAACCAATACCAACCGCTGAGCCTAGATGACATTGCCAGCTACGATGATTCGATGCAAAGCTACTACGCAAGCCGTTCAAGCAACCAAAAACAGAGCAGTTGGTCACAGCAGATCACGCAAAAGCTGTCTGGCGAATCTCGCCCGCATATCCTGCCTTACTTGAACAGCAAGCAGCTGACCAAGCGTTAAGCCGTTAAGCCGTTAAGCCGTTAAGCCGTTAAGCCGTTAAGCCGTTAAGAGCTTGCAACAAACCACAGCAAACAGCAGTACAAACAAAAATGTCAGCGTAATATACGCTGACATTTTTATTTATCCGGAGGCGGCTAGCTTACAGATATTTCTCAATCGGTAACAACTGTAGGAAGCCTGACTGCATTCGTTCCCATTGACCAGTGTCAGGTTCGCTGTCCCAACGTTGATCGCCTGAATACCAATACACATCACCGTCTTCCAATTCCAAGCGCCAGCTATTATCTTCACTCATTGCTTGCTCAATAGTGTCTGCTAACGTTTCAGCAATCTCTTTATTTTCGATGATCAAAACCGATTCAGTATTGAGGTAGGTAGAGCGCAAGTTGAAGTTAAATGAGCCGATGCTCGCGATGCTGCGGTCGAATACGACTGATTTAGCGTGCAAGCCATAGGCCGTCTCAGGCGCACATTTAGACACGTCTTGAGTCGATGCTTCACACAGCTTAGATTCTGGTTTTAGCTCAAACAGGTCGATGCCATGCTCCAACATGTCGTAACGTCTGCCTGCATAAGCGGAGTGATTAGTCACCAGATCATTAGACGCCATAGAGTTAGTTAGCGCTTTTATCTCAACGCCCTTGTTGTTCAATACCTGCCACTCTTCAAGCTGACCATCATCGAATACAAGGTAAGCCGATTCCAATAAGATCTCTTGTTTCGATTCGCTCGCTAACTTACCTAGAAGAATCGCGGTCGCTTTTGGTTCATCAGTATTATCGGAGTCATCAGGGACGGGTTGATCATAAACAAAACGCGCATTCACCCAAGTCATCTCACCAACCACCTCTTTCAGTAAACTATCAGCAGCCTTACGATCTAATGGTAATTCAGGATAATTTTGATAATGCGGAACGACAATATTATCTATCTTCGAGAGATCAGGTTGTTCGTCATCACCCAGCATATCGACAGGGTAAGACCAACGGCTGTTCCAGTATTCAACAAAACTGGTTTGGATGGTGTTAACTACCGAGCCCATGACTAATACATCGCGGTCTCGGAAATTGATTTCATCAGAAAGGTCAAAGTATTCATCACCGATATTACGGCCACCCACCACAGACAAAGTACCATCTACGGTAAACGACTTATTGTGCATACGGCGATTTAAGCGAGAAAAGTCACCGACAAAGCTCAGCCATTTACTGAAGCCACGGCGTGTTGGCGTTGGATTGAAGATACGAATCTCGACGTTAGGGTGCGCATCCAGTGCCGACAGCAAACCTTCACGTTCGTTGAGGTTGATATCATCCAACATTACGCGCACCTTCACACCACGCTCAGCCGCGGCTAACAAACGGCTAGCGAGATAGCTGCCCGATTCGTCAGAGTTCCAGATGTAGTATTGAATGTCGATGATGTGCTCGGCACTTTCGACCAGTGCTAATCGCTGTGCCAAAGCATCCCAACCGGACTCTTGCAGACGAACCGCAGTGTTGCCTTGCTCTAAAGCTTCAGGCTGAAATTCATTGGTTAGAACCGATAAAGAGCTAGGTGCAGGAGAGGTTGGCGGTTCTGTTGGATGATCGATGCCTTCAGGAAGTGAAGAACACCCACCTAAAACGGCGATTAAGATTAACGTTAAACTGATGCGTTGGAGCACAGGCATGTATCTGACTTCCTTTTCACGATGGCGTCTTTAGAAACTTTCCGTACAGCTTTTCAATGAACAAGCTATTCCGATCTATTCATTGATTATTACTGCTAAAGCCTGAAATTTATAGGTAATTATCCAGTATAAATTTAAAGGTCGGTAAATTGGCCCACAAATCACTTAAGTTGGGTGAGTGCCAAACAGTATAAACTCAGCGGCTTTTCGACCATGTCAATGGTGAGCTCTATTCGGTCTGGGTGATGCTTCACCATTGTTTGGAGATCTAGTTTCACCGCTTGATTTCACACTAACAGGCGTGTCGACTTACTTATATGAGATTGTGCAAACGCATTACTTACGTAAGCGCTAAAGCTGTTGTTGAACTAAGGGCATGAAAGGATCAACACCGAAAACATTGTTCACGCTACATAACCTTTATCGTCCCTACACAAGCCTTCCCTATAGTAGTACCCTTTATCGTCTCTCATTCTTGATGGTAGCTGGATATTATGAAGCTTTTGGTCGATCGCACTGGTGAACAGTTTTTAGAAATTCTGCAAGAATCGGGAGACACGCTGACGGTTCAATTCATTACCAATGAAGGCAATCGAAAGGGTAAGCCGTTCCAAGATAACTTGAGTGGATTGCTCCTCACAGGGTGGAAGCCGCGCACTACTTCAACCGCCATCGGATTAGAACGCTTTAAGCAAGGCAAACTTGAAGATCCCAAAGTGAGTTTCGCATTGCACCAACTCTATCCACTAGGTCGAGACGTAAAGTTACCTTCTGGTGATATCGCAACTATCGCGAGTTACGCCAATACCCATGCCGACGGCTACTATATGTTTGTGCGCCTCAACGATGAATTAACCCGACTCAAGATTACACCCGATTGGGAACTGCAACCTTCCACTCAAAGATTGGCTCTGCCTTATTACCCAGCCCCAAGAACTAAAGAAGAGCTCGACAACATTGACGATTTTGATGCGTGGGCGGGCGGCTTCTAAATACTCCTCACCTACGCCTAGTAGCACATAATACCCAAGTTATTATCAATTATTTTTTGACAATAATTCAAATGTAGCACTGTTTATCGTTTCAAATATTCCCACTATTATTTATCCATCGACACAGACTGCAGCTCAATGAACAAAGAGTGGCACTGTAAACACAGACAAATCACCATTTCGGTGAAAAATAATATAGGTACCAACATGACTCAACTAACTATCGTCGCAAACATCGTCGCTAACGAAGACAAAATTGAATTGGTTAAAGCAGAGCTGCTAAAGCTGATTGATATTACTCGCGCTGAAGAAGGCTGCATCAACTACGACCTTCACCAAGACAATGAAAACCCAGCACATTTCACTTTCTACGAAAACTGGACGTCGCGTGAACTTTGGCAAACACACATGGGTAATACCCACCTTGCTGAATACATGGCAGCAACCGAAGGTAGTGTTACGTCATTTACACTTAACGAGATGACTAAGATCGCTTAAGTACAGTTTCAGTAGTCTGTTACTAGAAAGCACACTGACAAGCTATCGAGTTCGATTTGAAAGCCCCGCTGCACGTCAGCGGGGCTTTTTTCATTTATGCGGATATCGTCAACTGCCTTAGTTAGAGCTTCAAACGGGGCTGAATAAAATCGATAAACGCCGAGATACGTTTAGAGACCGATGACGACTTGTAGTAAACCGCATTCACTCGCTCTCGGTCTGTGTTGGCAAGTTTGTCTTGTTCCAGAATAGGGATTAGGCGACCTGCTGCCATATCTTCCTGCACCATAAACCCCGATAAACAAGCTATCCCATTTCCAGCTAATACCAGTTGACGCACCGTTTCACCATTACTGGCTGTCACAGTAGGCGCGACATAACTTTGGTTTGGCAAAGGCCAATGGTTAAGCACTTTGTTACCCGAAAATCCCACAATTTGATGCGAACTCAAATCTTCAGGTTTGGTGGGTAGACCACGCTTAGCGAGATAATCAGGTGACGCCACAATATGGAGTAAACTTTTTCCTAACGGGCGAGCGTGCAATGTTGAATCGGACAACTTACCGATTCGAATCGCAACATCGGTTCTCTTTTCGAGAAGATCAACGAAGCCTTCGTTGGAAGTGAGTTCCAACTCAATGTCTGGGTAAGCCTCTTTGAATGACTGCACCAACGGCACTAGCTGATGGAATACGAATGGACTGGCGGCATCGACTCTTAAACGACCTTTTGGCAACTCACCGCGCGACACGATTTCTTCTTCCGCGCTCTGAATCATCTGTAATCCCACCCTGACTGAATCGACAAACTGCCGTCCTTCCTCCGTCAATTCCACGCGTCTCGTTGTTCGGTTGAATATTGAGACGCCGAGTTGTAACTCAACCTTACTCACCGAGCGAGACACCTTGGCGACCTGCACATCCAGCGCCTCTGCCGCCGCAGAAAAACCACCAGCATCGACAACGGTGAGTACCATTTCTAAATCATCTGAACGGGTTAACATGAGGCTCCTTCGCTATCTTCATTTTGTTTAATGTCATCTCGCTTGTGCTCATCACAGCTCAAATCACGGTGTCTTTTCGACCTCATCAGCTTAATCCAATGATCGGCTAACCCTCCAATTATTGCAAATACCACAAAGGTTATTTGTTAATGATGGCATTTTTCACAAATATATTTTGCTAGATAATCCTCGCCATCAAACGAAGCGCTCCTATTGCAGTCACAAGCTGCCCCATTTTATCGCGCTCGGTACTTAACAAAGAACAGTAAGAGAGATGATTATGCCACTAGCATTACTTGCATTGACGCTCAGCGCCTTTGCCATCGGAACCACAGAATTTGTCATCGTAGGCTTGATTCCTACCATGGCGAGCGACTTGAATGTATCTCTGCCATCAGCAGGCCTATTAGTCAGTTTATACGCGCTTGGCGTTGCTATTGGCGCACCAGTCTTAACGGCATTAACCGGCAAATGGAATCGTAAAGCGGTGTTGCTGACCGTGATGGCATTGTTTGTCATTGGTAACTTATTGGCGTGGCAAGCTCCAGGCTATAACACGCTGATCGCCGCACGAATTTTGACTGGCCTTGCCCATGGTGTGTTCTTCTCGATTGGATCGACCATCGCGACAGGTTTGGTTTCAAAAGATAAAGCAGCCAGTGCCATTGCGATCATGTTTACAGGTTTAACGGTTGCATTGGTAACCGGCGTACCACTGGGCACTTATATCGGGCAAACCTTTGGCTGGCAAGCGACCTTCTTGATCGTGGCTCTGCTTGGTCTTATTGCTCTTATCGGTAGTGCTATCTTGGTTCCAAGCAACCTTAAGCAACCACCTGCGGCGAAGATTTCGGCACAACTAAAGGTTCTAACTCAACCACGCTTACTGTTGGTTTACGCTATCACAGCACTAGGTTATGGCGGTACGTTCACAGCGTTTACGTTCCTTGCTCCAATACTGGAAAATGTATCAGGGTTTGATTCGAGCTCTATCAGTCTCATCATGTTGGTTTACGGTGTGTCAGTGGCGGTAGGTAACATCTGGGGCGGAAAAATGGCCGACAAGATGGGCCCGATTAAAGCGTTGACCGTTATCTTCTCTGGTTTAGCCGCAGTACTGGTGGTATTCAACTTTACCGCAGTAAACCCTTACGCAGCTGTTGCTACCATTTTGGTTTGGGGTGCATTCGCATTCGGTAACGTTCCAGGACTACAAGTGTATGTTGTGAAACTGGCTGAGAAATACACACCAGACGCCGTCGATGTCGCTTCTGGATTGAACATTGCAGCCTTCAACGTCGGTATTGCATTAGGCTCATGGGGCGGTGGTTTGATTGTCGCGAAATCTGGATTAATGAATACCCCTTGGGTAGGTGCTGTGATCGTTTTGATCGCTCTTGTTCTGACTCGATTCAGTGGTGCGTTAGATAAGAAGCAAGCACAACAAGCTGTTCCATCTAGCATCTAGCATCTAGCATCTAGCATCTAGCAAGAATAGAAAAAACAAAGCCCGAACCTAGGTTCGGGCTTTATCAATTCAATCTGATTATTACTCGTTATCGATCGCTTTCAGCACTTTACATGGATTACCGACTGCAACCACATTGGCTGGGATGTCTTTGGTTACGACACTGCCCGCGCCAATCACGCTGTTTTCGCCAATGGTGACACCGGGGCAGATAATTACACCACCGCCAAGCCAAACATTGTTGCCAACATTAATCGGTGTGCCAAACTCAACGCCTTCTTCTACACGGCCTTTCACATCGAGTGGGTGACCTGCAGTCAGGATTTGAACGTTCGGACCAAGCAGCACATTGTCGCCAATAGTCACTTCAGCCACATCCAAAATCACGCAGTTAAAGTTAGCGTAGAAGTTCTTGCCTAGCTTGATGTTCGAGCCGTAGTCACAACGAAATGGAGGTTCTAAATGCGCATTTTCACAGCCCGGAATCAGCTCTTGCGTTGCTGCTTCCCATTCGGGTGTGTCAGGAATACTGTTATTGAGTTTTTGAAGCACCTTGCGACATTCGATACGAGCTGCATAAAGCTCTTTATCCCAAGCCTGATAAGGTTCACCTGCTAGCATTTTTTGTTTTTCTGTTTTCACGTTACTTACCTGTTCTCACATCAATTAGCTATTTTCATATTACTTATCTAGCTTCACATTACTTAACTAATGGTGGTCAATTCATCGACCAAAAACGCAATATCGCACATCTAAATAACAGTGAATAAGGAGTGTTTGAGCTTGGTTTAAGAGATGCGCAGCTCGTCACTTTTTGTAGGTAAAATATGAAATTCGAACAGTGCTAATTTAGCTTCGCTATCGAATCACGTAACACCAAACTACCAGTGGTATTGATGGTGGTCGCTTGCTCTGTTTCACCGACAATTTGCAGGATCGCCTTTTGCGTCATTTGCTCTAATGGCACACTCACAGACGTTAAGCTTGGCGTTAAAAACGCCCCCACTTTGCTGTTATCAAAGCCGACGATCGAAACATCTTGAGGCAATGAGTACCCAAGTTCGGTTAACGCCTTAATCGCACCAATCGCCATATCATCGTTTTCAGACAAGATAGCAGTGAATGTGGTTCTGCTTTTTGCCAAAGCCTGAGCCGCGTGATAACCGCTCTCCATCGTCCAATCACCTTGAACAACGTTGGACTCATCCAATGCAACACCATGTTTAGTTAACACATCTTGATAGGCTTGGTAACGCAGCTCATCGGTCGAAGAACCGGCTTTACCACGAATCACTGCAATATCGGTATGACCCTGCTCGATGATGTGTTCAACCATCAAACAAGCGCTCTGATAATGGTCGGTGGTAATAGCATGATTGGGCTTCGACGGCATTTCTCGGTTGAGTACCAGAATCGGAGTGTCAGTGCTTTCGATGATCTGAGCTATCTCGCTTTCGGTTAAACATTGCGGATAGATGATGATGCCCGCGCACTTCATATCCAACAGGAAATTGATCGCCTTTCTTTCGTCTTCAGCGCTGTGTTTGCCATCGGTGATCACCAATTGGTGATTCGACTTTTCGCTATAAGAAGCCGCGTGATACATCAAGGAAGAGAAGTAAGGGCCATTGAACAACTCATTGGTAATTACAAAGCCGATGAAGTTGGTCTTCTTGGTCGCCAATTGCTGAGCCAACAAGTTCGGTCGATAACCTGTTTCTTGAATCGCATCAAATACCTTTTTCACCACATCTGGGCGCACGATGTTCTTGCCATTTAAGACACGAGAAACGGTCGATTTAGATACGCCTGCGCGGTTTGCGACATCAAGCATGGTTACCATTCGCTTCTTTTCCTTTATAAAAAATTAGCCGACATAGGCCGACTAATTCATTGCAAAATGACAGCTCACAGTTCACATAACTGCGCTGGGGAATGCATTCTAAATAGTGGCACCGTTAGATGCAATCACACCTTTATACCACTCGAAAGACTTCTTGCGCTTGCGTTCTAGTGAGCCAGATTGATCGTTGTGCTTATCTACGTAAATGAATCCGTAGCGTTTTTTCATCTCGCCCGTGGTGAACGAAACTAAGTCGATACAGCCCCAAGGGGTGTAACCCATCAAATCAACACCATCAATCGCAACGGCTTTTTTCATCTCTTTGATGTGGTCGCCAAGGTAAGCGATACGGTAGTCGTCATTAATGCTGCCATCTTCTTCAATGGTATCAACAGCGCCAAAACCGTTCTCAACGATGAACAATGGCACTTCATAACGTTCATACAGAGACGCTAAACAGAAACGCAAACCGGTTGGGTCAATTGGCCAGCCCCAATCGCTAGACTGGATAAACGGGTTATCGACCGAGTTTTCATGACCGCCGTCCATCGCTTCTTCAGTCGATTGGTGAGAAGAAGAATCCAAGGTATTAGACATGTAGTAGCTAAAGCCTAAGTAATCAGCCTTGCCTTCTTTTAGGATCTGCTCATCTTCAGGCTGCATCTCAATGTTGAAGCCTTTGATTGCCCAGTCACGCGTAGCGTAATTTGGGTAATGACCGCGAACCATCACATCTGAGAAGAAGTAACGGTCACGCATCGCTTGTTGTGCCACCATAATGTCTTCCGGTTTAGAAGAACGAGGATAGAAAGGCACCATCGCACACATTGCGCCAATTTGAAGATTTGGATTGATCTCGTGACCTTTCTTAACCACCAACGCACTCGCAACAAACTGGTGGTGAACCGCTTGATACATGGCTTCTTGCGGCTTTTCACATTGCGGGAACTTCACGCCAGAGCATAACCAACCGAAAATATCTGCCGAGGTGTTCATCTGGTTGTTGATCTCGTTAAACGTCATCCAGTATTTCACTTTGTGCTGGTAACGCTCCATCACCGTGGTTGAGTACTTAACGAAGAAGTCGATCACTTTACGGTTCATCCAGCCACCATATTCGTTAGCTAGATGGTAAGGCATTTCAAAGTGGCTCAGTGTTACCACAGGCTGAATGTCGTATTTCAACAGCTCGTCAAACAGATCATCGTAAAACGCTAATCCCGCTTCACACGGTTCAGCTTCATCGCCATTTGGGAAGATACGCGTCCACGCGATACTGGTACGGAAACACTTAAAGCCCATCTCAGCGAATAACTTAATGTCTTCTTTGTAGCGATGGTAGAAATCCACTGCGACTTGGTTAGGATAGTTTTCGCCATCAATCACGCCATCGGTGATTCGACGTTGTACACCATGAGCGCCCGCTGTTAATACATCAACAACACTGACACCTTTACCATTCGCATCCCAGCCGCCTTCTAGTTGATGCGCTGCTACTGCACCGCCCCATAAAAAATCGTTCGAAAATTCGTTGTTCATACCATTACTCACTACAAGTTATTCGTGAAAAAGATCAGAATTTGAGCTGCAATTACAACTCTGAAATCGATTTCAATAAAAGCAAAGATACAGATTGAAACCGGTTTCAGCAACAGTTAAAAGATCTTTTTTGATCGATCTAAAGACTAATCAACAGTCAGCATTACGATCAATGCTGTTCAAAATACTGATCATGCAGTGATTTGCCGGATAGGTCTTGAGTTCCCGGGTAGAACTGGACGAGTGTCTGATCGGCTAAAGTGAGGTGAATCCAACCCTCTTTGACTTTCAGCCAATTGGTACCGTTGGTCTCATAGACGGCAGGAAACTTGCCCCAGCCAGACTCTGATACCTGCAGCTCTTGAAATAGGTTAATCGGGGCTAGCTTATTGCTGTCGAAGTTTGCGTCGGCATAGACAGATAAAGGCTCGATGGCATCGTTTGGCTTAAACGTATAACAGCTCACAGAGGCTGAAGTGCGATCAAACCACTGGTAAGGTTGTGCACCGATTAAATCGTAGACCGTGCAATCATTGAATTGAATCGCCCACTCTTGGTGAGCTTTAAAACCGAGGTAACCTATGGGTTGTGATGGTTCAGGCTTTGAGTCCGCCTCCTGCTCATACACCGGTTCTGAGGTAGCACATCCCATAAGCCCAAGACTAAAAAGGAAAATCACAGCAAGCTTCATCATTGTCATACCTCAGTTCCGTTAGTAGATGAGTAACTCAATTAAGTCTCTACATTAAACGGTAAGTTCCAAACGATTACCATCCGGATCGAGTACACAGCTCTCATAATAGCCATCGCCTGTTCTTCTTGGGCCATCTAAGCGCTCATAGCCGTCTTCGACCAAGCGTTGAGTGAGTGCATCGACCGCTTGTTCCGACCCGAGTGAAATCGCCATATGAACAAAGCCTGTAAACTGATCATAGATGTCATCTTTCGATTCAGGCACCGAGTCCATTTCCATGATCTCTAGTCGGCTTCCAGTCTCAAATGAGAGGAAGTATGAAGAAAACCCTTTGGTTGGGTTGTGATATTTTGAGTTCAATGTCGCGCCGAAATAATCTTCATAAAATCGCTTCAGTACTTCGAGTTGTTTGGTCCAAATTGCGATGTGTTCAATCTTCATTTTGTTTGCCTAAGTTTGATGTCTAACGCTAGATTACTCATCAAATAAGGAACAATAAACAGAACGAAATTCATCGAAATTGTTCCTGATTAACGGGCTCGATTTTATGTCCATAACTGCACAGTATTGGCATCTATGTTTGTGTAATAGTTATCTTTCCTCCATAGTCAGGTTTTACACAATCTGAGATTCAAACTGTGAGCTTTTTAAAACTGATACTACTTGCGGCTATATGGGGAGGCTCGTTTCTTTTCATGAGAATGGCCGCCAATCCATTAGGGCCCGCAGTCTTAATTGAAGCGCGAGTTCTGTTTGCAGCACTTACTCTGCTTTTAGTTTCTTTCTATTTAAAAAAGAAGCTCTCTTTTCATGATCACGCAAAACACTTCTTCATTCTCGGCCTGTTTAACACCACACTTCCTTTTTTGCTTTTCGCTTATGCCGCGCAGACACTTAACGCCTCGACACTCGCCATCTTGAACTCTACCGCGCCAATATGGGCGGCAATCATTGGTGCAATATGGACCAAAACAGCACTCGAAGCGAAAGTTCTATTGGGACTTGGGATTGGGGTAACAGGAGTTGGCGTGTTAGTCGGTTGGGATGCGATGAACATTGGCCGTGAGGCTATGCTTCCTATCTTTGCAGCAGTGATGGCGGCCTTTAGCTACGGAATAGCGTCAAACTATACCAAACAAGCCCCTAAAGTTGAGGCATTCAACAATGCTCATGGCAGCATGTGGGCTGCGGTATTGCTGGTTTTGCCGTTTGTATTCTTTATTCCGATGAGAGAAACACCCGACGTTACGATCACTACATCGGTTGTCTTATTAGGCGCGGTATGTACTGGGTTAGCGTATCTACTTTACTTCAATCTCGTCTCTGAACTCGGCGCACCTTCAGCCCTGTCCGTGACCTTCATCATTCCGGTATTTGGTATTCTATGGGGTAACTTATTCTTAGATGAAGCAATTGGCATCAATACGATTGTTGGTTCAATTCTGGTTATCACCGGCACCATGTTGGTGACAGGAATGACGCCTTCTAAGATGATAGAGAGCGCCAAACAGAAACGAGCAGCAAGAGCGGCTCGTTAATCAGCCATATATTGCTGAATCTTGTTTCTCAGCCACTGATGAGCAGGGTTCAAATCGGTTCTTTTATGCCAAATCATGTATTGCTGCATCGGTAAGATTTCAAACGGCTGATCAAGGACTTGAAGCTGGAAGGATTCGGAAAATTGATTGGCAAAATCACGCGATGTACTGCCGACACAATCTGAGCCCGATACCAGCACACACATGGTCATCAGCGAGTCACACTCGGCACTCACTTTTCTCTGTTTCAGTGGCGACTTGGTAAAATAATCTGCCGTGTATAAACGGGTTCGACGCATTCTAAAAGTAACATGCTTTTCGTTGTAATATTGCTCTTGCGTCACAGAGCCATTGATTCTCGGATGCCCCTTTCGAGCTATCAGCACCAACTCATCTTCAATCATCGGCTGCTTCATGTAGCCGTTAACTTGCGGGTAATGGATATCAATCGCTAAATCAGCTTGTTGCATGCTCAAGCCTTGCAATAATTCTTCTTCGTTGTTCGGCACCATATTGAATTCAATCGAGATATTGCCCAACGTCTCATCTTGCTCGACGAGAGGTTGAAGCTTGGTTAATCCAATCTCATTCACCAGGATACGAAACACATGATGCTGCTGATTATCAAATGTCTTTAAAGTGCTTACTGCGCTGCTTATCCCTTCTAGAGCAGGCTCTACTCGGTCTGCCAATTGCACCGCAGCGTTAGTCGGAATAATCCCACGCCCTTCACGAATAAACAGGTCGGTATCAAGCTGAGATTGCAATCGCTTCAATGCCCCACTAACCCCAGGCTGAGTCATACCAAGCGATTCTGATGCAAGCGTGATCGACTTTAATCGATACACTTCTAAGAACACGCTCAATAGATTTAAATCCAACTTTTCCACGTCGCTCACCGTTACTCTCCCTGTCAATGTGGTCTTAATCAATCATAGGTCAGGATTCGTCTTCGTCGCCCAACCATTGCATGATTCAATACATAGCCAATCGTGATGTATTAAATAAAGCTTACTTTATTTTTTGCTATATGTCTTATTCCTATAATCGCCTCAACGAAACAAAATTCTGAAATGAAGAGGCTCTTATGACAACTTCTCGCACGTTCAAAAATGCATCACTGTTCCTGGCTATCTCGCTCGCATTCCCGGCAATTGCAGCTAACCATGACCACGCACACTTCAGCGAAATTGGCGACCAAGGTGGCAAAAGCGCAACCGAGATGACGACTAAGGCAAACCAAGAGTTCGCAAAAACACTTAACTTTGCCGACACTCGCGCTTTCGACAATAACAACAAGGGTCTTATTGCTAGCTTCGACCAAGAGACGGGCGACATCATTCGCAATAGCTTTAACTTTATCGACCCAAGTGTGACGAATGCAAACCAAGCACCAGATTCAGTTAACCCTTCACTGTGGCGCCAAGCGGTATTGAACCAAGCGGCAGAAGGTTTATATGAAGTTGTTCCGGGTAAAGTTTACCAAGTTCGAGGTGCTGACTTAGCGTCTATCTCTTTCATTCGTAGTGACAACGGTTGGATCGCTTACGACGTTCTTCTTACCAAAGAAGCGGCCGCTAAATCACTCAAATTCTTCAAGAGCAATGTGCCTGATGGCGGCGAACTGCCCGTCGTTGCTATGATTTACTCTCACTCGCACGCTGATCACTTTGGTGGCGCAAGAGCAATCAAAGACGCATACCCAGATGTAAAAGTGTACGGTTCGAAAAACATTACTAAAGAGATCGTCGACGAAAACGTATTGGCGGGTAATGCAATGTCTCGTCGTACCGCTTATCAGTATGGTGCAACCCTGAACCGACACGAGCACGGTATTGTTGATGCTGCACTGTCGAAAGGCCTATCAACCGGTAGCATTACTTACGTACTGCCAGACTACGAGCTGAACCATAACGAAGAGATTGAAACTCTGGTTATTGACGGCCTAGAAATGCAATTCATGGATGCTTCAGGTACCGAAGCGGCCTCTGAAATGGTGACATATATTCCAAGCATGAAAGCACTTTGGACTGGCGAACTGACCTACCAAGGCATGCACAACCTGTACACGCTGCGTGGCGCTAAAGTACGTGACGGCTTGAAATGGTCTAAGAAGATCAACGAGATGTTAATCACTTGGGGTGAAGAAACAGAGGTGTTGTTTGCGTCTCACTCATCGCCAATCTGGGGCGAACAAGAGATCTCTGATTACCTAAAAATGCAGCGTGACGCTTACGGTTTTACTCATAACCAAACGCTTCGCTTAGCCAATAACGGCGTGGTTCTGCAAGACATCGGTGACGAGATTTACAAGGTCATGCCAGACAGCATCCAACAGTCTTGGCACACCAACGGTTACCACGGTACTTACTCTCACAATGCTCGCGCTGTGTACAACATGTATCTTGGTTACTTCGACATGAACCCAGCTAACCTAAACCCACTACCAATCAAGCCAGAGTCAGTGAAGTTTGTTGAGTACATGGGCGGCAGCGACGCTGTGATTGAAAAAGCGCAGCAAGATTTCCAAGAAGGTGAATACCGCTTCATTGCAACAGCACTGAATAAGGTGATTCAAGCTGAGCCAGAAAACAAAGTTGCACGTGGCTTATTGGCAGATACATACGAGCAGTTGGGTTATCAATCAGAAGGTGCAGGTTGGAGAAACATCTACCTAACCGGCGCTCAAGAGCTTCGCATTGGCACACAACCGGGCGCACCAAAGACTGCATCTCCGGATGTGTTAGCGAACATGACCATTGAGAACTTGTTGGATTACTTAGCAGTTAAAGTGGATTCGCTAAAAGCACAAGAAACACCATTTACGTTGAATATTCAGCTACCAGACGTGCAAGAGTTCTACTACGTTGAAATGTCTAACGGTAACCTGAACAATATTCAAGTGAGCGAGCTACAAGACGCCGATACAACACTGATCATCAATAAGTCTGACGTGTCTGACATCGTGCTTAAGAAAACAAGCCTAGGAAAACTGTTAGAAGACGGACAAGCAGGCGTGAAAGGTGATAAGACATCACTTAACAAACTGCTGTCTTCACTGACAGAAGCTGACACCTCTTTTGAGATTGTACCGCGTCCAAACAAAGGCGAAGAAGTTGATGCAGAGCTATACCAAGATTCAGCGGTACACGCTCATTAAACGCCAGATACACTAAATAAAAACAACAGCAGTTAGCTAGAAAAACGTTCTATAAAGAACATAAAAACAAGCCCCTCCCTTTTGGTTGGGGCTTTCTTATTTGTTCTCAATATATGCTTCTGAATCGCTATTGAGTTTGCCCGTTTACGTCGCAATCCCAATAAGAAGGTGAACCATAATATTGAACAAAGTAATCGATAAATACGCGCACCTTTGGTGCAAGTAACTGAGCACTCGGGTATACCGCCCAGATAGCCGCCTCATCCTTTAAAGGGTAATCCGGCAACACCTCAACCAGCGAACCTTCCGCGAGCTGCTTGTATGCTATCCAACTCGCGCACATGGCAATGCCCAAGCCATCGACACATACATCCCTTACCGCTTCACCGTGATCGACGCGGATAGCACCTAGGCTCTCTTCGAGTTTTCCGATATGAATACTGGCTACCGGAGGTGACAACCCAAGCTCTTGTCCTGCTTGACCTATATTGTGCGTAGACGCGAGTCGCACAAACAATTTTAGATGTTCAATGTTCATCAATAATGGCTAGCCTGCGCTGAGTACACGCTGCTTATTGGCCGCAGCGGCACGGGGAATAATGTGAGTTTTAATATAGGCATTAAGCTTAAACCATGCAAAAGCGCCCGCTAAAACATTGGCGACTGTCGCAGCAATAACCGCATTGACCATGTCTCCGGTTATCGAGCCGATCCATAAAGCGGGAATGTAGAAAACAAACAAGCGTAGGAAAGAGACATTCAAAGCTTTACGCGGCACACCCAAGGCATTAAAGACCGACGCAACCAACATGCAAAGCCCAAGCGGCCCATAGCTGAACGGTATAAATAACAAGGTCACTTCAAACCAGCTGCGTATGCTTTGTTCTTCCGAGATAACAGGAATAATCCAGCCACTAAACAGCGCCAACAATGTTGCCATCACGGTGTGGAAAACCAATAAGAACTTCGCTGTTGTATTCAATAGCTCAGGGATTTTGCATCGCTGCTGCGCCCCTAGGTAACGACCAATCATAGGCGGTATGGACATCGTCAGAGCAAGAGAAAACACCAACATAAAACTTTCAACACGGGCGAGTAAGCTCCAAAAAGCCATCTCATCGGTTCCGATTCTCGCAATCAAAAGCATTGAGAAGAACGCGCTGACCGCAGGTAATATCTGATTCGCAGTGGTTGGCATTACCGTCTTGAATAACTCAAAACTGTAGCCTTTGATTTGGTTGCTGCACGCGCCATTGAAGCCAAACCAACCTTTACCGCGAGACTTGATTAGCATGTAGATTGCGCCGAATGTGTAGCCAATGCTCGATGCGATCGCCGCCCCTGCAATACCCATGTCCAATCCAAAGATCAGAATAGGGTCGAGAATCAGGTTAATCACGCTGGCAGCCAAGAACATGCTGCCGGTTGTTTTGGTATCGCCATTGGCTCGATAAACGCAGGTGGCCAGATAAAGCACCGCCACCATCAATGCACTGAATAACCACAACGGCCAGTACACATTAAAAATCAACAGCATGGATTGGTATTGAGCGTCAGAGACATCATTCACAAACGACGCAAAAACAGCATCGCTAAAAACAATCAGGCCTATGCAGATCAAAGCAATCACCAAGACACCGAACCCGACAGATAGTGAGGCAATTGAGGTGGATTTACGTTGTTCTTTTGCCCCTACCGCTTGAGAAATAATGGACGTTGCCGCGACACCGATTCCCACTTGAACACCGGTAAACGCCGCTTGGAATGGCAAGGTGATACCGTGAACCGCCAACTCATTCATCCCTAGCTGACCAATAAAGATCGAATCGACCAATTGCACCATCATGATCGCAAACACACCCAGCGTCAGTGGCAGCGTTTTCTCAATGATGGTTTTCAAAGTCGCGGATCTCATCTGCATAAGTCGGTTCACTCTTGTCTGTACCTTGGGGCTAATTACCTAGTTGAGCAGTATACGAAGCTAAATGAAAAGGATAAGAGCGCCAAACAAGGAATGAGTTTTTAGATTTCGTTGACAATCGAATTAGCAAGATACCTTCAACGCTAGAACACGAAGCTAAGATATTGAATAAAATGAAATTACTAAACTCATCAACACTCTTAATAATTCGTTAATAGTGTTTCGTTTAATGGTTAATTGTTGGTTCGAACATTCCTCGTTAGCCTGAATTTAGGTCGCATTCACACTGAATAGGCTGAAATGAAATCTCTCAGAAGGAATATGGAAATGGCATATCAAGGTTATACAACGTTTAAAGCTCAAGCCGAGAATGGAATTCTTACCGTCACTTTTGACTTCGGTACTGTGAATGTTCAAGGGCAAGAGACTTTGATGCTGACGAAGCCGAAGCACTCAAAGCGGAAGCTTATTGGTTGTATCAAGCTACGAGCAAAACCCCTGCGGTTAAGCGCTTCCAAATTGCCGATGAGCAAGGCCTAGAGCACGATATGGAAAACCAACGTAACTGGGAAACTCTGGTTATGAACGTTCAAGACATCAAATAACTCGGTCACTTCTCTTAATTTGGGTCAGTCACAAACTGACCCATTGTCTTACTTAATCGTTAAACGCCAACGGTTAACCACCAAGTGTTAAAATGGTCATTATTTGCCCCATAGACTCACATTTGAGTCTTCAGCTTGTGAGCCAAATGCAACTATGTGTCATTAATCTTTGTTATAACGTTGTTCAAACTATTTTTTGAAGGACGGAATATGCAAAAAATAATTCTGATCACAGGTGCCACGGATGGCATTGGTTTAGAGACCGCAAAAGCACTAACGCAGCAAGGGCACCATGTTCTAATTCATGGCCGCAACCCAGCTAAGGTCAATAAAGTCGTGACCGCTCTGTCTCGCCTGTCTAAGAATGCAATCATCGAAAGCTACATCGCAGACCTATCGACGCTCTCTGAAGTTGAGGCGCTCGTAACCCAAATCAAAAGCGATCACAAACGACTCGATATACTCATTAACAACGCAGGTGTGTATAAAGTGTCGGACATCACCACTCCAGACAATCTTGATGTGCGTTTTGTCGTAAACACCATTGCGCCGTATCTACTGACACAAAAGCTGCTTCCTCTTTTTGATGCGACAGGTCGTATCGTCAACCTATCTTCAGCAGCCCAAGCACCCGTAGATCTAGATGCATTAATCAGTCCGAATGCGGGCGAACTTGATGGTCCGGTTTACGCGCAAAGTAAGCTGGCGCTAACGATGTGGTCCATCGAATTAGCCAATACTCTTTTAGACAAAGGCACCGCAATTATCCCTGTAAACCCAGCCTCTTTCCTTGGCAGTAAACTGGTGAAAGATGCTTATGGCGTTGATGGCAACGACCTTGCGATTGGTGCCGATATTCTTTGTCGTGCTGCGCTCAGTGATGAGTTTTCCAACGCTTCCGGTAAATATTTTGATAATGATTCTGGGTTGTTCAAAGACCCGCACGCCGACGCATTAGACAACACCAAGAACCACAAGCTGGTGACCGTGCTTGATCAATTGCTCGAAGAAAAGCTGTGCGTTACGCACTGATCATTCATTAGTAAAAAACGACCACTAACACTCCCCCCCACCACCACACACAATCCAAGCCGCAGTTCTATCTATACAGACAAAGAACTGCGCGCTCTTTCGATTATTAAGATTTCTTTAATACTGATTCCCCGCTTTGCCCAATTATCACCCAAGATGCAGATTGCTAAACTTGCCCCCGTCGAAACAACACAGGCTACGGCCGAGGAGCATTTATGCGTTTTGAAGGTAAAGTTTATCGTCCTTGGATGGAAGCAGAGAGCGTACTCATCCAGACAACATTGGGGTGCAGTAATAACCAGTGTACCTTCTGCACGATGTTTGATGATAAGCGTTTCAAAGTAAGAGACATCAAAGACATCTTTGAAGATATTGATGCGGCGAGAAAAATCTACCCGCATGTTGAATCTATCTTTTTGGTCGATGGTAACGTGATGGCTATTAGAACCGAGATGCTGATTTCGATTCTGGATTACATCAAGATCACCTTCCCAGAGAGCAAGAACATCTCTCTGTATTCAGGGTTCAATGACTTCCGTCGTAAAAGCTTGTCTGAATTAAAAGAGATTAAGTCGGCAGGTTTAAGCATGGCCTATTCAGGCTTGGAGTCCGGTGACCCAATTTTGCTTGAACGCATTCAAAAGCGCATGACGCGTGAGCATGCGATTGAAGGAATGAACCTAGCCCGTGAAGCAGACATCAAGGTACTGGCTTCTTTCATCTTTGGCCTTGGCGGCAAAGAGCGTTCTATAGAGCATGCGATTAATACCACCAGCTTGTTGAACATCATGCAGCCAGATGCGATTGCACCGATGGCTTTAGCCGTTCAACCGGGATCGGTATTGGAAAAAGAAGTAAACCGTGGCGAGTTTGTTTTACCAACGCCATTGCAGATTCTGGAAGAAGAAAAATACTTGCTCGAAAACCTAGAAGATTTCGATTGCTACTACTGGGGTGACCACGGCAATAACATCTCACCAATGCGTGGCATGTTGCCTCAGGCTCGTAAGCCGTTTCTTGATAAGATTAATCAAGACATCGCTCACAACCCAATCACTAAGCAAAACGTCATTAAAACCTTTGCTTGGTAACGAGTAACCTCTACATCGTTTGAAGCAGCCACAAAAAGGGCCAGTGTCAGCTGGCCCTTTCATTTTCTAGCTATGTATCTCTCTATCGAACTATCTGGAGCCGACCGCTCGGACTAATTCTGCGATTCCATCCCAATCACCCTTGTCCATTTTGTCTGTCGGTACCATCCAAGTTCCACCGCAGGCAACGACTGATTTCAGTGCTAAGTAAGACTCAACGTTCGCTGGGCTTACACCGCCTGTAGGCATAAAGTTAACCGGGTAAACAGCCGTCAACGCTTTCAACATTGCGACACCGCCAGATGGCTCGGCAGGGAAGAACTTTAGTGTCTTAAGCCCCATTTCCATTGCTTGTTCAACCAAGCTTGGGTTACTCACTCCAGGAACAATCGTAACCCCTCTTTGCTGACAGTATTTGACTGTGGTTGGATTCAAACCTGGGCTGACAATGAAATCAACACCCGCATTAATGGCAGTATCCACCTGCTCTGTAGTCAGCACAGTACCTGCGCCAATCAGTAACTCAGGGTAAGCTTCACGCATCAAACGAATCGACTCTGCTGCCGCTTCTGTACGAAATGTCACTTCAGCACAAGGCAAGCCATTTTCAACCAGTACTTTCGCAAGCGGCACAGCCTGAGCAACGTCATTAATGGCGATCACCGGAACGATGCGAATATCTCTGAGTCGCTGTTCAATTG